>DATDOR010000310.1:0-15624 GCA_035293165.1 Anaerolineales bacterium
GGGCGGGGTGGACACCCCGCCCACACCCCCAAATCTGGGATTAACCCCGGCAAATCCCAGAGAGCCTGTATAATATCTGGCGATGAGAAATCGAACAATCACCCTCGAACACCTTTCGTATATTCTTATATTTCTCCTGGCGCTAGGCGTCCGCGTTATTGGGTTAGGGGATATGCCCCTTGCTGATTATGAGGCCGATCATGCCGTGCGTGCCTTTCAGGTCTCTCGTGGAGAACCCGCCGAGTTAGGAACACAGCCTGGTTATGTTTTATTGACCGGTCTGGCGTTTTTTGTGTTAGGCAGCAGCGAGACTACGGCTCGTTTATGGCCTGTGTTGGCAGGCAGTCTCATGATATTGCTGCCATTCTTATTAAGGGACAAACTTGGCCGTAAGGCCGCGCTCGTGGCTGCTCTTGGCCTCGCGCTCGACCCTGGTTTGGTTTTGCTCTCCCAGGTTGCAGGCGGGCCGGTCATGGCCGTCAGCTTTGCCTTGTTGGCGGTTTCTGCCTGGTTTAACGAGTGGGCAACTGCGGCGGGAATTTTGGCGGGGTTGGCATTGCTTTCCGGACCAGCGGTAATCGCAGGGGCGTTGGGTTTGGCGATTGCGGGGGGAATTGCTCGCCTCATAGGGTTATTTCCTGCTGGAGATGGACAAACGCCCGAGGAAGGTACTCCCTCCCCGGCTGGGACGGGAATGTCTCCTGCCCGCGCGGGGTTACTGGCTGCGGGCGGGACGCTGCTTTTGGCAGGAACCCTTTTTCTCCGTTATCCACAGGGATTGAGTGCGTTTGCTGCCGCTTTACCCGCTTACATCGAAGGTTGGGCCGTGCCTTCCGGTGCATCCGTTTCTCGATTATTAATCCCGTTGGGGACGTATCCACTTGCGGGGGTTGTGTTCGGGTTGATTGCTATCTTCCGGGCATGGGTGTTGAATGGCGAGCAAGCCTCAACGGGGCGGATGTTGAGCCTTTGGCTCGGAGTTTCACTGGTGCTTGCGTTGTTGTATCCTGGACGGCAGGTAGCTGACCTGGTCTGGACGTTGATTCCACTTTGGGGATTGGCCGGGCTGGAATTTAGCCGGTATTTGCGGTCGGAGGGAAACGATGTGATTCCCTGGGCACTGGCTGGACTGGTCGTCGTGATGCTGGCGAGTGTGTGGACGAACCTGGGCGGGTTGGCGGCCAGTAATGCACAGGGTCAAATGTTGATGCTCCGTTGGCTGGTAATTGGGGGAGCGATTTTATTGACTGTGCTCTCTGCTGTTTTGGTCGGAATGGGTTGGTCAAGTGAGGCAGCCAGGCGCGGGTTAGCCTGGGGGACGGCGACGGCCTTGGTTTTTGGCATGATGGCGAATATTTGGGGGGCTACACAGCGTGAAGTGATCGCTCGCACAGAACTGTGGCGGCCTGTTCCGGGAGCAGGTGACCAGGGGTTGTTGTTACAGACCCTTGGGGATTTGGGGGATTGGACGATCGGGCGTGAAGATAGTTTACAAATCGTCTCGCTGGTGGATGCGCCTTCGCTGCGGTGGGTTTTGCGGGAATTACCCAACGTGCATTTTCAGGATGGGTTGAATCGTGATGAACTGCCAGAAGCGATTATTACCCTTCAAGATCAGGCTGAATTGAGTTTGGGGTCTGCATACCGGGGACAGGATTTTGTCTGGTGGGTGAACCCGAATTGGGATGTGTGGACAGGGTTGGATTGGCTAAAATGGTTGGCTTTTCGTGAAAATACCGGTGTGCAACAGGTGGGGATCATTGTTTGGGGGAGAGGGGATTTGTTTCCCAGTGGCGAGGTCGTTTCGGAAACCCCATCTGAATTTAATCTAACTGGAAATGATGAAGGATTTGTTCCTGAGGAAGAAATTTTAGACAGGGAAGAGCCAGCTAAGTGATGGATCGGAAGTTTGCAATCATTGCGATAGATGGTCCTGCCGGTTCGGGAAAATCTACCCTGGGACGGCGTTTGGCGGACGTGTTGGGGTATTTGTATTTTGATACGGGGGTGATGTATCGGGTGGTTACCTGTGTTGCTTTGGCGCGTGGAATAAACATCCATGACGAAGCTTCAGTAACCGCCCTTGCCGAAAAACTGGTAATTGATGTGCAACCACCCTCGGTGCAGGATGGCCGGGCAAATGATGTTTTTGCCGATGGGATAGACTTAACCTGGGATATTCGCAAGCCCGAAGTGGATGCCAATGTCTCCACCGTAGCGGCATATCCAGGTGTCAGGTGGGCGCTAGGTGCCCAACAAAGACGGGTAGGGTTGCGCGGCAGAATTGTCATGGTGGGGCGGGATATTGGCACCGTTATCTTGCCGGATGCAGACATTAAGATCTATCTTGATGCCTCAGTGGAAGAACGCGCGCGTAGACGTTATGAGGAACGGCTTGCACGCGGGGAAAAAGCCCAATTTGATGAAATCTTGCAGATGATTCGTTTACGAGATGAAATTGATTCGACGCGGAAAGTGTCACCATTACGTCCCGCGGAAGATGCTTTTATTTTGGTGTCCGATCATTTGGACATGCAACAAGTTTTAGAAAAGGCCAGGGCCTTGGTGGAATGACGACTGACAATATTCCCCGGCATTTGCGTTTCCGACGAGCCAGCCTGCGGTTCATTTTCCGGCAGGTGTTTCGGGTCGCATACCGGGTTCGGATTACGGGAAAGGAAAATATCCCGCCCGAAGGGGGATATTTGATTGCCCATAATCATGTTTCAATTGTAGACCCGGCAGTCATTATTTCTTTTTGGCCGATTTCAATCCAGGCGATTGGGGCAGTGGAACTCTGGCAGCGGCCAGGACAAAACCTGCTTGTGCAATTATACGGAACGTTGCCGGTCAAGCGGGGCGAGATGGATCGTCAATTTATTGAGGACGCAGTGAACGCGGTGAAGGCTGGGTTGCCCTTGCTGATTGCACCGGAAGGAACGCGCTCCCATGTGCCGGGAATGGGGCGGGCAAATCCCGGGATTGCTTATCTGGTAGATCGTGTCCAGGCTCCTGTGTTACCGGTGGGTGTGATTGGCAATAGCGATGAAATGTTGAAACAAGCGGCGAAAGGAAAACGTCCCCCCTTGGAAATACGAATTGGCCCATTGTTTCAGCTTCCCCCAATTAAAGGACAAGGGGCAGCCCGGCGGGAGGGGCGCCAGCGAAATGCCGATCTTGTACTGGAACGAGTGGCGGAATTGCTGCCAATAGAATATCAAGGATATTATGCCAGACATACGCATTCAGAAACCACGCAATGAAAAATGGCGGCCTAAGCTTACTCATTTGCCGGAAATAACAGGGAAACGTTTGCGCGCTCGATGGTGGTGGCAGCATGTTGCGCGTTTTCTGGTCCGCTGGTTGACGCGGGCCGAGGTATCCGGTCTGGAAAATTTCCCCACCGAGGGACCAGCCTTAATTGTGGTCAACCATCTAGGTGATGCGGATGTCATGATTGGGCTGGCTTATTTCCCGGTGATGCCGGAGGTCATTGCCAAAGCAGAGTTATACGAGATTCCCTTGATTGGAAAGTTGATGGACGCTTACGGCGTGATCTGGGTTCATCGGGGGCAGCCTGACCGGCGAGCACTGCGGGCTGCTTTGCAGGCTTTGAGTGAGAGGCGGATGGTTGGCCTGGCTCCCGAAGGGCGGCAAAGTCTGACAGGGGAACTTGAAGAAGGGACGGGCGGGGCGGCGTATCTCGCGGTCAAAGTGGGTGCAATGCACAAACAACCCATGCCGATTGTACCGGTGGCTTTTACTGGGACGGAAAACGCAAATGTGTTTGGTAGCCTGAGACGCTTGCGGCGCGGACGAGTGACGATGACGGTTGGGCCAGTCTTTCATCTGGATCAGGACGCAGATTGGCGCATAGCAATCCATCACGGTACGGAGAAAATTATGCGATCTTTGGCGCACTTGCTCCCAGTGGAATACCGGGGCATATATACGGATGTTGTATGATTGGAAAGACAATTGCAACGCGCATGAGCGGTAAATGAGTGATTGAGCGGGTACAATTGGTCAGTGGTAATATGTACAAGATGCGATTGCTTTCATTCCATAATCCCTTGGACCGACCCCGTGCGCGCTATGTCCATGATGAATTCGCGTTTCAGCGGCGCGTTTGCCGTTTCTTGTTGCGGACGATTGGGTTTACTATATTGGTGAAGATAGATCGCATTAACGGACTTAAAAACATCCCGGCTGAAGGTCCGGCAATTCTTATGATGAATCATATTGGGTTTGTTGATCCAATCATTATGGTTCATATTGTTCCTCGGAATATTGTTCCACTCGCAAAGGTAGAATCATATGAATATCCGGTTGTGGGTATTTTTCCACGTTTGTGGGGGGTGATCCCGGTGCAACGGGATGGGGTGGATCGCCACGCAGTGCAACTGGCATTAGATGTGATACAAGCCGGGGAGATTCTGCTGGTAGCTCCAGAGGGGACACGCGCCCCAGCTTTACAAGCCCCTCGCGAAGGCGCCGTCTATCTGGCGAGTCGGAGCGGCGCGCCCATCATCCCCGTTGCCATTGAAGGGTCAGAGGGATTCCCAACGCTGCCTTTTTTGTCGCGCTGGCGCGAGCCAGGTGTGAAGGTGACGATTGGCCGCCCATTTAGGGTGCGTCCAACTTTCCGCCGGGCGCGTGGAGCACAACTCAAGCAAATGTCTGACGAGGCGATGTATACATTGGCGGCGATGCTTCCCCCTGAACGGCGTGGGATGTATTCTGACCTATCCCAGACCACACAAGAAATGATCGAGATGGTGTAATGGTTTTCATAATTGCACTGTATCTTGAGCGTAATGCCTATTTGCAATGGCCTGGAAGCTGGTTAGGCTGGATGGGGGTGTTGTCTTATATTGGGGGACTGGGATACATGGCATGGAAATTCCGTGCATATGGAAAACAATGGGATGTAAGGGAATGGGCGATTTTTGGAGTTTTGTTTGTGACCGAGTTGGTAGTAACGCTCTTTATCGGCATCCGCCTCCCGCCAGGGCAGGCGCTTCCCGCACCTGGTTCACTTCAGTCTGCTGTTGGCCCTGCGTTAATGATATTTGCCGCATTGCCCTGGGTAATGGCTTCTGGGTTATTGGGGACATTGGCTTCGATGGGACTGGCTATGTTATCGGGTCTGTTGTTGGCTTTGTTGGATACGCATCTAGTATTTACAATATTTGAATACGGGTTAATGGGATTGTTGATGGGGATAATGGTCAATCAAATGTACCGAACGAAGTTTTTTCAGGTGCTCCGGCATCCTGTTGTAGCCTCTATAGGGATTTTGTTGGTGTATCCGGGTTTGTATATTACTGGGGTACTTCTGGGACTAGAAGGGGAAATGCCTGTGGTTCTGGATTTCGCGTTGACATATGTGGGGCCTATCACGATGGTTGTGGCTGTGACGGTGCTTTTGGGGAGTTTGTTTGGTGAGGTGTTGGTGTTTGGATTACCTACTTACTGGGGACGGCGCGGAACCTTGCTGCCCTCTCCAGGGGAAACCAGTCTGGAAATCCGGTCGTTTTACGTTTTGGGAGTGGCTGTTTTTTTGATGGTTGGGGTGCTGGGAATAGTGGGGTGGAATGTCGCAACACGTTCGGCGCGAGCGTTGTTAAAAGACCGAATGCGCGGGGCAGCGGAAACGTCAGCAGAAAATGTTCCATTGGCTGTTGAAGTCGGTCAGAATTTAATTATGCAATTTGCAGCGGAGGAACAGGCTGCACAGCTCACGGATAAGGCGTTAGCAGGTTGGTTGGAAGGAAATGTAAGACTGTTCCCTTATTTTCGAGATTTAATGATCTTAGGAAGTGATGGAACGTTGCGGGCTTCTACGGCTGCCAATGGTGGTGAACTTACTTTACAGGAGAGAGCTGGAGTGGCGTTAGCGCTGCAAGGCGTTCCTTTTCAATTTTATGTCTTAGATACGGGCTTGGAGAACAATTCAGCGGAATTGGCGTTTATTGCCAGGGTAGCTACATCTGGGCGTGAGGTTGGGGAGCAGCGTGTCCTTTTGGGGCGAACCGTCCTGAGTGAAAATCCCTTTGTGTTAAATATTATTTCCAGTCTGGATAGTGTGAAAGCATTTGAGGGGGAAGGCTTTTTGGTGGATGAACAAGGAATAATTTTGTATCATCCTGATCCTGCCCGTGTGATGACAGTTTATCGTGGGCCATTAAGTGATGATTCCCTCATTGATGATATTACCAGCCCAACGGGAACTCGCGATCTTTTTTACGCATTACCTGTAAAAGGACGAGCCTGGACGGTGGTTGTAACCGTTCCAGCCCAGGAAGCTCAACGTCAGGCACTCCAAATTGCTGTACCTTTGTTAGGACTACTTCTTGTACTCGCAGTTGTCTTGATGGGAGTTATGCGGGTTGTATTGCGTTTAGTAACCGGGTCGTTAAAAGCGTTGGCCGCTGAGGCTAATCGAATTGCTTCTAACAAAGATGAATTAGCAACGCCTCTGCATGTAGGTGGGGTGGACGAAATCGGGCAAATGCGTGAGGCCTTTGAACAAATGCGAGCCAGTTTGAAAGCTTATCTGGATGAAAGGGAGCAAAACTTGGTCATGGCTAAAATCGGGGAAGAGCGGCTTTCTGCTATTATCGAGTCGACTCCTGATCCTGTTTTGGTTACGGATGGAAATAACCGGTTGTTATTGGCAAATTCCGTGGCACAGCAAGTGTTTGGGAATGGCAAACCATTAGGAGAAGGGATCCCTATCGAAGAGGTAATTACACAGCAGGAGATTGTTGAAATGTTGGGGGTTGCTGAAGATGAGATTTTGACGCGTGAGATTACCCTGGCTGATGGACGGGTTTATGTTGCAAAGGCAAAGTCAGTGATG
The DNA here is from genome assembly GCA_035293165.1 of Anaerolineales bacterium. Lineage (GTDB taxonomy): Bacteria > Chloroflexota > Anaerolineae > Anaerolineales > JABWBV01 > JABWBV01. The sequence goes on from DATDOR010000310.1 coordinate 6,866, forward strand.
ACGGAAGATAAACGTCGAATGGGGCAGGTTTGTGTGTTACGAGATGTGACGCGTTTCAAAGAATTGGATACGCTAAAATCTGATTTTGTTTCGACCGTTAGTCACGATTTGCGTTCCCCATTAACGTTAATGCGTGGGTACGCGACGATGGTTCAAATGATGGGGCCATTAAACGAAGAACAAGTTAAATATCTGCATCGGATTGAACACGGCGTCGATCGAATGGGGCATATGGTCAACAATTTGCTTGATCTAGGTCGGATTGAGACGGGTGTAGGACTGAAGTTGGAGAGTGTAGCCATTTTGGATGTTGTGAAGCAAGCCGTAGGCTCGCAACATTATCAGGCAGAACAAAAAAGAATCCAGTTGGAAGCACATTATCCAACAAAAGCGATCCCTCTTTTACAGGCCGATTCTTCCTTATTAACTCAGGCAATTAACAATCTAATAGAAAACGCGATAAAATATACAGAACCAGGTGGAAAGGTACAGGTATCAGTGGAAGTACCAACCCATGAATCAAGTATATTGCTTGTGGTACGGGATACTGGTATCGGTATCTCTCCAGTTGATCAAATACGATTATTCGAGAAATTCTATCGTGTGCCGAATAAAAAAGCTCAAGCACAACGAGGCAGTGGTTTAGGGCTTGCAATCGTAAAGTCGGTTGTTGAACAACATAAAGGGCGCATATGGGTTCAAAGTGAATTGGATAAAGGAACTGCATTTTTTATCAAATTGCCCATTGAACAAAGTTTGAACGAGTAGTACGATTGATGGTTGAAAAGAGGAAGATGATATTTAATATGTTGGTATAATTTGTTATCTTCAATTATCAAATGGAATTGGAAGTTTTATCGGTAAATATTAGATGGTTACGAATGTCAAAAAGTAAACTAAGGAGGTAGCGGTCCTGGAAACGCATCGAATTACCCAAAGTTTTGCAGCAATGCCTCGAGAAGATGGTCAACATCTTGGGGCAGGAATTACGCTGGCAAACCGCTACTTGATTCAGGAAATCGTGGGGGTTGGTGGAATGGGTGCGGTATATCGAGCTAGAGATTTACATTTCCCCAAAATGGTCAAGTTAGTGGCCGTTAAGGAAATGGTTAATCAAGCACGTGATCCGCTTGTACGAAAAACTATCGTTCAGAATTTTGAGCGAGAAGCAAACGTTCTGGCGACCTTACACCATCCTGCTATTCCAAGAATTTTTGATTATTTTACGCAAGGTGAACGCTCGTATTTAGTGATGGAGTTTATTAAGGGGAAAAATTTGGAACAGTTCGTGAATGATCATGAAGGGTTTCTACCTGAAGAGACGATCATAAAGTGGGCGATTGAATTGTGTGACGTATTAGAATACATGCACAATCATAAACCTGACCTTATCATTTTCCGGGATATGAAGCCTTCAAATGTCATGCTTAACCAACATGAAAATATCGTCCTGGTTGACTTTGGTATCGCGCGGCCCTTTCAGACCGGTCAACGCGGAACACAAGTAGGAACGGAAGGTTATTCGCCACCTGAGCAATATCGAGGAGACGCGACTCCGTTAGCGGATGTCTATGCTTTAGGGGCTACCGTGCATCATTTGCTTACCAAGCGTGATCCTCGGCTTGAGGCACCCTTTTCTTTTGCTGAGAGGCCAGTTCGAAAAATAAATCCAAATGTATCTCCTGAATTAGAATCAATCATTAATACAGCCCTCAACTACAATCCTGAGGATCGGTTCCCAAATGCAGCAGCAATGAAAGAAGCTATCATCGCTGTTGCACAACGAACTGGGGTCTTAAGCAGAAATGTACTCCCATCCGTTTCGGTACAAGAAACAGTCGGTGTGAAACCTCTTTGGGTCTTTAAGTGTGAGGATGAAGTTAGAGGTTCTCCCACATTTTATAAAGGTAAATTGTTCGCTGGCTGTTATGATAATAATCTCTATGCAATTAATGCGACCAATGGTGAGTTTCTTTGGAAATTTCCTACGGAGGGGGGTGTGGTAAGTAAACCCGCTGTCCAAGATGACATGGTTTACTTTGGTTCAGAAGATGGCAGTGTCTATGCAGTTTCCATACGTTTAGGAAAATTGTCCTGGCGGTGTGAAACAGGGGGACCGGTGCGTTCTTCCCCACGGATTGCACAAAGTCATATTTTCATTGGTTCGGATGATGAGCATTTACATGCGATAAATTTACTTAATGGCCGCCGGGCCTGGAAGATGGAAGCTGCGGCGCCTGTAAGATCTACGCCGTTTATTACAAGCGATTATATTTACTTTGGAACTGAAGATGGCGATTTCTTCTGTCTGGATTTTGGAGGCTCGATCAAATGGCGTTTTAAGACGAAACGAGCCATTACTTCTTCTCCAGTAATCGAAAAAGGCTTAATATTTTTTACCTCTGTTGATTGGACTCTCTATTCGCTGGATGCTACTCAAGGATGGGTCCAGTGGCGTTTTAGAATGGGTAAGCCTTCGATCTCGACGCCTGTCGTGGTGGATCGATTTGTTATTGTTGGGGCGGTAGATGGCTTTATCTATTGTGTGGATGAATCAAATGGAAAAGAAATTTGGCGTTTTCGAACGGAAGGTCAGGTTACGGGTTCTCCGGTTCTCTATAAAGATTCTGTGTATTGTGGTTCAGTAGATGGACAAATGTATTGTTTGGAGTATAAAACAGGTCGCTTGCGCTGGAAGTTCAGCACAGATAAACCGATTACAGGTACTCCTGTAGTTTATGATGACGTCATTTATTTTGGTTCTAATGATCACCGGGTTTATGCTTTACTCACTTGAGTGTTCATAGTCCCGTTGCCATATCTACAAACTAAGCCTCATTGATGAAATTTTGACCAGGAGATGGCCTTGTGAAAAGATTTATCCAAAAATTTTTCGGCCAGGAAAAACCACCACAGCAGCAGCCAATTGCTGAATTAACTACAGCTCCATTGAGTGAGGATCAATTAGAACCTGTTGCAACAGGGTTGCCAAAAATAGAGCCTCCTCAATTGATTGTTGGAAGCTCGCGTTCAGTGGGTCAACAACGTGATCATAATGAGGACGCCCTTTATACCTTTACTGCAACCCTTGCCGGGAATACAACCGTGATCCCTTTTGGCATTTATATGATCGCGGATGGAATGGGTGGGCATCAGTTTGGAGAAGTCGCTAGCGAAGTAGCTGTTCGAGCGATGTCCAAATATTTGCTTGGTAAACTGTACCATCCGATCTTTGGTGTTGTGCCGGAGTCCCCTGCTGAATCTCTCCAGGAAATTATGCAACAAGGCGTTTTTGAAGCGCATCAGGCTGTCCTTAAACAAGCTCCTGGAGGCGGGACTACCCTGACCGCAGTCGCTATTCTGGGAAATCGGATGACAATTGCCCACGTTGGGGATAGCCGTGCCTACAGTGTTTATTTAGATGGGCGGATGCAAGTCTTGACTCGCGACCATTCCCTTGTAAAAAGATTGGAAGAATTAGGCCAGATTACTGCTGAGGAAGCGGAAATCCATCCTCAACGCAATGTGTTATATAGGGCGCTTGGTCAGGGTGAACCTTTTGAACCCGATGTGACCACCGCTCCGTTGCCACAGCCAGGGTACGTGCTGGTTTGTTCAGACGGCCTATGGAATCTTGTTTCGGATGCCGAAATCTTTCGCCTGATTGCTTCGGCCCCCAGCCCCCATCGAGCGTGTCAGGGCTTAATTGATGCGGCCAATGCTGCAGGTGGAACAGATAATATTACAGCCATTTTAGTACGTATGCCGGATTAATCCGGATCAACGATTCCTCAACATTTTGAGACAGGTTATGCCGGATTTTTCAGATAATTATTACGCCCGACTGGGCATTCCCTTTAATGCGACACGTGATGAAGTAAGAAACGCTTATCATGATGCTGCACGGCGGCTCCATCCTGATGCGAATCCATCTCCAGGAGCAGTGGATCAATTCTTGCGCGTTCAAGAGGCTTATGAGATCCTTATTGACCCTCAAAAACGCGAAGAATATGACTTAACGCTTCCATCGGTAGATTCCTCCTTAGGAATCACAATTGATACCGTTTACAGCCGCAATGAGTTGCTTCGTTCTCCAGATCCACAACTGATTTATGTGATGATGGAATTCATCCCTATTCCAACCACTGAAGAAGTTTCTACCCCTCTAAATTTATGTATTGTGATAGATCGTTCGACCTCTATGCAAGGGGATCGAATGGATGTTGTCAAAGCTGCTGCAATAAGTATTGTGCGACAATTGCACCCAACAGATTATTTGTCCATTGTTTCGTTTAGTGATCGTGCAGAAGTTATCGTTCCTGCCATGCATTCCTCAAACGGCTTGGAGAAGATTGAATCCCAAATCACCATGCTTCAACCAGGCGGGGGGACAGAAATTTACCGTGGGTTGCAGGCAGGTTTTGATGAAATAACTCGATTCTTAAGACCCAATTACCTGAATCATTTGTTTTTGATTACCGATGGGCAAACGTATGGAGATGAACAAGCGTGCTTAGATTTAGCGGATCAAGCACGGGATTCAGGAGTGACCATCAACGGATTGGGAATTGGAAATGAATGGAACGATAAATTTTTAGATACGTTGACTGGGGTTACAGGCGGAAATAGCACTTACGTCTCTGATCCTAGGGATATAAAGCGGTTCATGGAATTGAAACTTAAACGCTTGAACCGAGTTTTTGCAGAAAATGTTATCTTGAACATGAAATTAGCGGAGGATGTGGAGATTCATTACGCATTTCGTCTTGGTCCTGAACCGACAAAATTGCCCGTAGATATGCCCTTAAACCTGGGTAATATTCAAAGCGATTCTGGACTTACAATCGTATTTGAATTGTTTGTCAAAAAAATTGCACAGCATAATTCAATGGTATTAATGGATGGTATCTTTCGATACGAGATTCCAACTCGTATAATCCCAACTGTTCGCACACCTATTTCCATTTCACGGCCTGTTAGTCACGCTGACGGGCAACAAAAGCCACCCCCTCAGAAAATCGTTCAAGCCATGTCTAAGTTAACCCTTTATCGAATGCAGGAACAGGCAAAACAAGATTTGGAAGCTGGCAAAATCGAACAAGCAACTCGCCGTTTGCGTTTTCTTGCAACCCATTTATTGGCCCAAGGCGAAACTTCTTTAGCAACTACTGTTTTAGGAGAAGCAGGCCGAATTGAAAGAGAGCGTTCCCTAAGTGAAGAAGGCGAAAAGAGGATAAAATATGGTACGCGTTCATTACTATTGCCACCAGGATCAGGAGTGAACCTCTAATGATTGAATGTCCAAATTGCAAAAATAAAGAATATTCGGGCGCATTGTTTTGCAGCCAATGCGGCTCCCAACTCACGAAAGGAAATGATGCTACCCAATCCCTCATGCGTGATACAGGGAGTGCAATATTTGACTCTGCTGTGATTCGGAAGCTGAAAGATATGCCATCCGGCGTTGCAGTTGATGAAGCCACAGTGACCTTGCACGTGCTGGATACGGGTCAATTCTTACCCCTTAGTGGTCAAGACAGCTTTACGCTTGGGAGATTAAGCCAGGGGCAGCCTCACGGCCCGGATATTGACTTGACAGACTATAACGCCTATATGCAAGGTGTTTCGCGTATACATGCGACCATCACTGTTGAGAAAGGTCGTGTTTATATCACTGATATGGGATCAGTGAATGGAACGCGTGTAAATGGCAATCGTTTAGAACCACATGCGGCTCGTCCATTACAAAATGGAGATATTGTCATTCTCGGCAAATTGAAACTCCAGGCCATTATTCGATACTAACCTGAAAACATTTCCTCTTCCTCTGGAGATATTATGCTTTCCCTTGGTCATCATCAAGAGAATGTGCTTTTAGAAAAGAATGACCGCGATGTCTGACGCCAGCCAGGAAAGTATTGGAAAATATCGATTGATTGAAAAAATAGGCCGGGGGGCAATGGCAGAGGTATATAAAGCCTACCATCCTACTTTAGATCGCTACGTTGCAATTAAAATATTGCATTCTTTCTTATCAGAAAAAACGGATATTCTCAACCGGTTTCAGCGGGAAGCCAAGCATATTGCGTCTTTATTCCATCCCAATATTGTTCAAGTGTATGACTTTGACACCTTCGGGGTACTCTATTATATGGTGATGGAATTTATTGATGGCGTAACATTGAAAAATCTAATCAAGGATAAACAGACAGAAGGAACGCTTATACCGCTTAAAGAAAGCGTCCGTATCTTGATCGATGTTGGAAAAGCACTGGCATATGCCCACAGCCGAGGAGTTGTCCATCGTGATGTCAAACCCGCAAACATAATGATTGACAAATCGAACCGGGTAGTTTTGACCGATTTCGGCCTGGCTAAAATTACCAGTGGCCCCCAATTTACCACAACAGGTGCATTAGTCGGAACACCCGCATATATGTCCCCAGAACAAGGGATTGGACAACCAGGCGACTATCGCTCAGACCTCTATTCATTGGGTGCTGTCTTCTACCAAATGGTCACGGGCCGTTTCCCCTTTATTGCTGAAACCCCGATTGCCACAGTTTTTAAACACATCAATGCCCCCCTCCCCTGGCCTCGCACCATAAATCCCGACATTCCAGAGGAGTTAGAGGGAATTCTCCTTAAGCTCCTCGAAAAGAATCCAGATGAAAGATACCAAAACGCTGAAGACATGGTCGAGGACCTTACCAGGTTTGAACAAATTCTCAGTGTCCAACCAGAATCTGAGGAAAGTAAAAAAACCGGCCATTTAACCGCTTCCATAATGAAAGGGATGGCCATTGCCTTACATGTCATTGAAACTGGGCAGATTTTAGCCTTGGAAAATAGCCAGGAATTTACCCTTGGAAGGGTGGATGGGGCAGCCCGTCCCGATCTTGATCTCTCCCCATACAATGCCCTCAAACAAGGTGTATCTCGTCTTCATGCCTGCGTCCGTATTGACGACGAACAAAAAGTTACCCTGATCGACCTCGGTTCCACCAATGGCTCCTGGGTCAATGGCATTAAGGTTGAGCCGCATATTCCTGTCATTCTGAATAATGGGGACGTTGTCGCACTCGGAAAGCTCGTCCTGCAAGCCCTGATCCGCTAAATCTTTCAAGGAGTAAAAATGCCCATTTCAGTCATCATTCACATTAGCGATACAGATCCGGTTCTTTGTGAAGTTGAAGAATTACCTTCCCCCAATGACCAGACCATAACGGTCACAGGCCCTCGTCGAGTTGACGGAAAGGACTTGCATTATCTTGCAACAGGGGTCACCACCGTTATTTTTCCCATGAATAGAATTACATTCATCGAAATCATGCCGAGAGATGATGACGAACAAATCATCGGATTTGTCCGCGAATAATTATGTCCCCGGAAAATCAATTCCTCAATCGCCGTATTCTAATCGTCGAGGATGAAAGACGGATGGCCCGGTTCATCCGCCTGAACCTCGAACATGATGGATTTCAAGTCGTAGAAGCGGCCACAGGCCAGCAGGGGATTCAGCAATTGCGAGATACTTTCCCTGATCTCATTTTATTAGATGTCATGCTACCGGACATTGACGGCTTTGGTGTCCTTCAAACCATCCGTGAGATCACAGACGTCCCTGTCATTATGCTCACTGCCAAAGGAGAAGAAGAAGATCGTGTCCGAGGTCTTGAAATGGGCGCGGATGACTATGTGACCAAACCCTTCAGTCCACGCGAACTCGTGAGCCGTGTGCGTGCGGTCCTCCGCCGGACCGAAGCGATTAGACCGGGCACACGTGCCCTCATCGAGATAGACGATCACTTGAAAATCGATTTTGACCGCCGCCGTGTCTGGGTAGACGGCGAACTCGTCAGCCTGCGCCCCACAGAATATCGCCTCCTTTATCATCTTGTCCAAAACGCTGGCCTTGTTCTCACTCACGACCAAATCCTCATCAAAGTTTGGGGATACGAATACCGAGACGAACCCCACTATGTCCGCCTCTACGTCAACTACCTGCGTAAAAAACTCGAAAAAGACCTGGCCAACCCCAAATATATCCTCACTGAACGCGGCATTGGCTATCGCTTCGTAGATTTCCAACATGAAAGCCCTGAATAACCCTATTCCCTTGTTGTTGCGACTCATTTGTTGATTAAAACTGCTTTCCCCTCCCCCTCAAACCCCAGCTTCACCCCTAAATCGAATAAAATAGCCTCTCGCTCTATGGTCAACCATTCCAGATCACTGACCAGATAGCGCACCCCGGCTTCTTCCAGCCGGATCAGGCTCTCTTTATCAGGAAAATGTCGCATAACCGTACTCATCTCTCGGTACGACCTCGGAAAGAAACCTGAATAGCCGTTCACCAACGGCTTCCCATGTCTCAGCGAAAGCACCATCGCAATTGCAGTCGGTTCGAAATCTTGGTCCTCTCCACCGGATGAAAATGGAATCATCGCAACAACCCCATCGGGTTGCGTCCCCAACCAGTTGACCCACTCCGGTGGGGCGAGCAAAGCGGGATTCGTCCACAACCGGGCTGGGAGCGGCACCACTTCCGCAAGTGCTACCAACCCAATCAGGATCACGATCCCCTGAAATCTCGCCGACTTGCGTAGTTGAAGGATAGAATTCATCCCCATCCCCGCCAACCCCAATAGAAAAATCTGCACAAACACCGCCATCCGAAAAGGGCTGCGTAGTTGTACGAACCCGGGAACATACTCCCGCAAAAGCGAATACGGCTGCCAGCTCGCGAGATTCAGGTT
>DATDOR010000311.1:0-4518 GCA_035293165.1 Anaerolineales bacterium
GGCAGGCTGACCTGCGACAGGCGGACGTTCACTTCGGTGGCGAACTGGTAACGCACGCCACCCGCGCACCGGCCTGTGGCCCCCTGCCCGAAAAAATCTTCTTTTTCGAGCATCAGCACGTTTTTAACACCGCGCTTGACAAGATGATATGCAGTGGAGGCTCCCATCACCCCACCGCCGATGACGATGATGTCGGCAGTTTTTGGTAGGTCCATTACCAATTGACCTGCTGCCCCAGCCCCATCTTCCGGGCGTTTGCCAGCGCGAGTTGCGCGGCTGCAGCATCCTGCACGGCCACGCCCACGGATTTGAAAAAGGTGATTTGTTCTGGCGAAGTGCGGCCTGGTTGCATGCCGAGGACGATTTTGCCCAGTTCAGTGGCAGATAGCCAGTCAAATAGACCCAGTTCGGCGGCGCGGATGATTTCTCCGGCTTCGGCCTGGCTGGCGATAAGGGAGTCGATGAAAACTTGCGCGCGCGCAACGGTTTCTGGTGGGATTTCGATCATGTCCGGTGTGTAGGAGCCAACCCCGGTGATGTGCGTGCCCGGACGAATATAGGCATCCTCAAAAACAGGCGTTCTGGATGAGGTTGCAGTGCAAATGACATCGGCTTCTGCGACAGCTTGGCGAGGTGTCGCTGCCGGGAGAAGGGTTGCATTTACTTTGTCTTGCATGTCGGTGATGAAATCTGCAATCCGGGCTGAGGTTGGGGCGTAAATCCAGACCGTTTCAAGCTCGCGTACAACACAAATGGCCTCGAGTTGGGTGCGGGCCTGGACACCTGCCCCAAACAGGGCAGCAGTTCGGCTGTCCGGACGAGCGAGGAGATCGGCCGCAGCACCACCTGCCGCGCCGGTGCGGATTGCAGTCAGCGTCCCCCCTTCGAGTAGGGCAAGGGTCCGGCCATTTTCCGCATCCATCACCAGCACCGCCGCGTGGATGAAGGGCAGCCCAGCCGGGACATTTTTCGGGAAAAGGGTGGCAATTTTCATAGCCAGTACAGAATCTGCACCAGCGTCTCCACCGGCATTTGGAACGTAGGCCGGCATGAAGAGGACAGTTGCACCCCTTGAGGGAATGGAGAGGTGTGTTCGTAAGGGGATGTCCGCTTGCCCAGTGGAGAGGGCCGCGTAGGAGCGTTTCATCGCTTCGATGGTTTCCCGCATGGGGAGGGCACGGCGGACGTCATTGGCGTTGAGGATGAGCATAGATAAAAAATACGCAATACGGAATAATCTATCTGGCGCGTATTTCGTATTGCGTATTCCGTGTAGATTTGTAAAAGGTTATTCGATACCTAGATATGCCTTCTGAACCATTTCGTTCTGCTGTAAATTTTGAGCTGTATCGGTGATGACGATTTGACCGGTCTGCAATACGTAACCGCGATGGGCGACACCCAAGGCCATGAGCGCGTTTTGTTCGACGAGCAGAATAGTGGTACCTTCTTTGTTGATTTGTTGGATGGTGTCGAAGATGCTCTCGACGAGGATAGGGGCAAGGCCCATTGAGGGTTCGTCCATGAGCAGAATGTGTGGACGGGACATGAGCCCGCGGGCAGTGGCAAGCATCTGCTGCTCACCGCCGGAGAGGGTTCCCGCGACCTGGTTGCGGCGCTCATACAGCCGGGGAAGCAGCGAGAAAACCCAATCCAGGTCTTTTTTAATGCCGTCTTTGTCATTGCGGTGGTAAGCACCCATGTCGAGGTTTTCTCGAACGGAGAGTTTGGCAAAGACACCGCGCCCTTCGGGAACCATAGCGACGCCTTTGTACACTATTTCATGCGCATGGTATTTTGCCATGTCTTCGCCATCCAGGAGAATATTGCCCTGGCGAGGTTTCAAGAGACCACTGATACTGCGAAGCGTCGTTGTTTTTCCGGCCCCATTTGAACCGATCAGGGTGACGATTTCGCCTTTTTCAACGATGAGGGAAACCCCTTTTAAAGCATGGATGTTTCCGTAATAGGTGTGGATGTCGTTGACTTCAAGGAGTGCCATGGGTTTTCCTCTCACGCGTGGGAATGTCCGTTGGAGTTTTCCATCCCGGATGCCGCCCCGCGCCCCAGGTAGGCTTCGATGACGCGCGGGTTACGCTGGATGTCAGCAGGGTTTCCTTCGGCGATCTTCTGCCCGAAGTCCATGACAGTAATGTTTTCGCTGATGTCCATGACGACGCGCATGTCGTGTTCGATGAGCAAGATAGTGATCCCCAACTCATCGCGCAAGTTGCGGAAGAAGGCAATCATTTCCCCGGTTTCGTTGGGATTCATTCCTGCGGTAGGTTCATCGAGGAGAAGGAGTTTCGGTTGGCTCGCCAGGGAACGGGCAATTTCAAGTCGCCGTTGCGCGCCATAGGGCAGGTTACGGGCGAGTTGGTCACCCATGCCACGCAGGCCGACAAAGCGCATCAGACGACGTGCTTCCTCTTCGGCCTGTTCTTCCTCCTCACGGAACCGTTTGGATTTGAAAATGGCTTCTACCCAAGAGGTTTTTAACCGGGGATGCTGGCCGACCAAAACGTTTTCGATGGCGGTCATGTTGGCGAACAGACGAATATTCTGGTAGGTACGGGCAATGCCAAAATGTGTAATTCGATCCGGTGTCAGTCCGTGAATAGCGTGACCGTTGAAGTGGATTTCACCCGCGGTTGGCGAGTAAAAGCCAGTAACACAGTTGAAAAAAGTAGTTTTTCCTGCTCCGTTAGGGCCGATGACGCTGTAAATGGCGTTTTCTTCAATTTCGACTGTCAGATCATTTACAGCGACGAGACCGCCGAAGCGTTTGGTGACATTTTGTGCGGATAATATAAGGGTCATTGATCTCTCTCCTAATCTGCCGCAACTTGAGCAAACTCTTCATCGGCATGAAGCTCACGTTTATGCACTTCTTCAGGCAAGAACCCTTCCGGTTTGACAAGCATCATGACAATGAGCAAAATGCCATACATCAACAGGCGATATTCAGCAAATTCTCGCAGAAGTTCCGGCATTCCAACCAGAATGAACGATCCGACGAGGACGCCGGGGATGCTGCCCATGCCCCCGACGATGATTAACGAGAGGGCATTGAGAGAGTATAACAACCCAAAACTGTGAGGAAAAATGGTCCCTAATCGAGCCGCAAATAGTGCTCCGGCCAGGGCGGAGAAACCGGCCCCGATGGCGAAGGCCAGAAGTTTGGTCTGGATCAGATTAATGCCCATCGCTTCAGCGACATCTTCATCCTCGCGCATGGCCATCCATTGGCGTCCTAAACGGGAGGTTCGCAAGCGGATCGAGACAAATGCAGCAATCAGCCCACCGACGATGATCGGGTAATACATCATTTCGGGACCATTCAGAACCAGAGGGCCAATTGCGGGGGCCGGGATTTTCAAAACGCCTTGCGCCCCACCTTCAAGAGGCTTTAACCAGTCTGACAAGGCCAGGATGCGGATAATTTCCCCAAATCCCAGGGTGACGATGGCCAGGTAATCCCCGCGTAACCGCAAAACCGGAAACCCGAGGAGCGTCCCGAAAAGCACGCCCATTAAGACGGCGATGGGTAAAGCGGTGAAAAAGTTGAAATTTCCACCGCCGATCATGAGATTCGCGTCCCGCGTGGTCAGGAGCGCCATGGTATAAGCTCCAAAAGCAAAGAAGGCAACATACCCCAGGTCAAGTAATCCGGCATACCCAACCACGATGTTAAGCCCAAGCCCCATGATGGCAAACATGCCGACCAGAAAAACGACCTGGCTGAGGAAGGTTCCAACGAGTTGTGGAAGAAGGATGACGATCAGCCCCAGGAAAATGAGGCCTGCAATTCTTCTGTTCCGTTGGGCGGATGGGGAAAGTTGTTCAAAGCGTTCACGCGCCTTTTTCCCTGCTTGCATGTAGAAAATGGCAAAGACAAGCAAGAAAATCATGACTGTGGCAGGAAGAGTAAGCGATTTATTTTGGAATAGGAACAGGTTCAGCGAACGTCCCAGACTCGGCCCGAGTTGGCCGCGCAAAATAAAAGTGAGTGAACTTGTAATAATTTGGCCGACATTTTCGGAAAACAATCCGATGACCAGGGTCCACGTCGAGCCGTTGGTCAGCGCGCGTTGTAGGCGGTCTGGAAGGAGATCGATGCCTGCGCCCAGTAACCCTAAGATCGCACTCACCACCAGCAAAATCACACTGCCCAGGCTCACACCGCTTCCAAAAGTAAGTTCCTCTATCAAGGGGGGAGAAATATGGACAAAAACAGCCCGGAAGTTGACGACTTGAGTCATGAGAATAATGAAGATGAGAGGTACACTGGCCATGACACCTGCAACCAGACCCGCCAAAAGTCTCACATTCATTGCCAGAGCATGGTATTTGCGGCCTAAAACGATGCCAGCTCCGAAGGCGCCCGCAAAGACCATTACATCTCCCATTGAAAAAAATGTGCCGATCAGGTTGCGGGCGGAGAAAGTCTCCACCATTCCCACTGCACTGAGATACAAGGTTATGAGGCCCCCTATAAGACCGTATTGAATGACCGTC
>DATDOR010000312.1:0-2648 GCA_035293165.1 Anaerolineales bacterium
TGGAACCTGCTCCATTTGTTGGGGATCTGGCGCGCGAGACCGCGTTCTTATTGGGGGTACGCGGTCTCCTTTGGGAGTGGCAGCGGGCGAACATATTAGATTTATCCACCTTTGACAGGATATATTTCCTCCTTACTCAACAGGCAAGTAAAATTCATCCAGAGGAAGGTGGAATTAAGATCAGCCTGCCAGAAGTTGCTAAAAAGGAATTGCTCGAATTCACGCTGGAATCGCTCTTGGAACAGTGGCATGAAAAGGCCATGCTCTCAAATGAGCAATTTTTTTATCTACGAAAATTTCTCACAGCGCAATTAAGCCAAGCGGCCCCGGCGACGATTACTCCACTCCCGGTCCCCGCTATCACGCCTGAGCCTGTCCCCGTTCCAACCCAAAGCCAGGAAATCGCCCTTCCGGCAGAACTAGCTTCACCCCCAATTGCGGTTCCACCAGTTACTCTAACGCCACCGGCTCCGCCCAAACCGAGAGAACCTCTCATCCAATGGGATAAACTTTGGGGCAAAGTCGTCGAAGCCGCGGTGTCTGGGTTGCTTTTGCGCTGGCTACGGTATCTGGGGGCGTTTTTATTTGTGATCTCTATTGCCATTGTCGTGATCAATTTTTGGGAGAGTATCCCTGCGTTGGGGCAACTTGCCATCATCTTCTTCATCCCGACTGCCTTTTACACAGGTGGTGGGTATGTTCGTAACCGGCTTCAAGTCAGGCAAACGGGCGCGGTGCTCATGGGCATTGGACAGGTTCTGCTCGCTCTGGCTTTTGCCGCGATTTACCGATCTGTCGGCGCAAAAATCCCTTTCGAATGGTATTGGCTCGGTACTTCACTGATTTGCACTACCCTCTATGTCTTTACCTCCTGGCGTCTGGTGCGGGAAGAGTTTTTTGGCTACATCAGCCTTGCGGGAATCGGCAGCACGATGATGGCACTCGCGTGGTTGTTGACCCAAACCATCGCGTGGCCGCTCACCGCGCTGGTGGGTATCAACATTCTGATCATCGAAAGTGCTTACCGTTTGCCCCGCGCCAGCGAGGATTGGCGCGAAATCGGTAAAGCAGGCCAGCGATTTCCACTCATCGTCGTACCAATTGTATTGGGACTCCTTCTCTTTGTGCCTGAGTCGGATGCAGATGTCGCAAGGGTGTTCTCTTTTGCACTTGCAACCACCACAGCCGGGATGCTGGCATGGAGGTTTACTCGCCCGGTGTATACCCACCTCACAGTTTGGGGTTCCGTACTCACCGCCGGAATTACGTTGTGGGCATTCAATGTCCCCCTGGAATGGCTCGGTACAGTCGCGGCCGTTCTCTCCCCGGCTTACATTTTTTCACACCAGGGATTGCAAAAACGTCTGGAAGAAGCGTTCCCGCGAAGAGGATTCCATTTGCTGCCCTTCCAACTGGCCGGGTTTGGTTTGCTGGCGCTTTCAATCGTTTGGGGATTGCTGACAACCCCGTTTGAATTTTGGTCGGGTGTGATTACGCTGACCCTGGCATCGGTCATTCTTGGAGGGTATGCCCCCTGGCTGCGGCAGCCGCTGTTTGTCCTGGCGTCCGGTGGATTGTTCCTGGTGCCTTTTTCTCTTGCCGTGTGGCGCTGGCTTGAGGATGTCTTCCAGCGCAGTGATTGGTTGACCGCGAGTTGGGTGGGCCTGGCGTTCGTTTATTTGGGCATTGCGGCACTTCTCCGGCAAAAACCCCGTTACATGCGCTGGCTAACCTTGCTTGCTCAGAGCCTGCTCCCGCTTGCCATCGTTGTTATGGGATTTTTTAGCCTGATTCGTGAAACCACTTTCACGATCCCACCGCTGGTTTCACTTGGCGTGGTCATCGGTGTTTACCTGCTCACCGCCATCCTGCACGACTCCAAAATGCACCCTGCACTTTCGGAATGGGTGAATTGGCTGCCGGACAACCTGCGCACGGCGATTTTCCTTTACCCGATCAGCATCTTGATCCCGATCTGGGTCAGCGTCGCCTGGCGGGGAAGTGTGCTGATCCCGGCGTGGTTGGGGGCTGCTCTGGCGGGAGTAACGGGTGCCTACATCGGCATTGGACAGCTATTATCCCGCCGTCAAATCGCATACCGTTTTCCTTTCCACTTGACAGCTTATTTTGTTGGAATCATTTCGATCTTCGTCGCTATCCCAAATAAGGCTGCCCTCATCACGACCCTGTATCTGAACACCGCGGCGCTGGCAGTTTTCGCCGCTATATACAAGCGTCCCCACGAGAGTTTTCTGGCGAGTATCCTGTTTTTGTGGCCCTTTCAACTTTCACTCGAAAGCTCCCAACTTACCCTGCACGCCCATTCACTGGCATATATTTTATTGGCCGGTCTGGGGTATGTACCGCTTGGGCTGTGGCTCCGGCGGAAAACAGAGGTCGATCATCATCTTCCCATTTTGGTCACGGGGTATGGTATTTCCGTGTTTGCTGTAGTTACTTCGACTCTTGCTCCACTTAACCCGACAGCGTTGAACGTGCCCTGGATTGGGGCGGTTGTTCCGCTGCTTGCGGCAGGGTTGTATGTGTACAGCGCCTACATCTTGCGCCCGGAATTTTCCTGGGCGGCAGTGGTAGTATTCCCGCTTGGCTTTTCGCAGGCTCTCGTGTGGTTCCGGATTCAGCCTGCC
>DATDOR010000313.1:0-6584 GCA_035293165.1 Anaerolineales bacterium
AAGCACAACGACGAGCCAGGTTAGCTTCGACCGCGATTGAATGTCATTTTCCATTGCGACTGGCTCCAACTTGACCTTCCCAAAGATCGTATAAGCTCCTGCCACCAGAAACAGCGCAAGATACCCGTCCATGTTATGTAAATTGCTTCCCCCGCCAATCTTCGCGCTGACCACCAACCCACCGGCAAAAAACACTCCGATCACACCCCCGATCCCCAACCAGCGGATGGGGTGGATCGCCTGCCCAGGCCGGGTGGCTCCCCATTGCCTCTGCAATTGACCCATCCCCAACCAGATCACCGGCAGGGAGACCAGTGCAATACCAGGCAGCACCCCTAGCGGATATGTCGCACTCGGAAACAGCCGGTACCACAACAAATCCGATGTAAAAGCCGAACCAAATTGTTCAGAAATATTCCCTGACCACTGCATGTAACCTGTCTGCGCCAAAAGTCCGGCGATACCCCCAACGATGCCCCATACCACTGGCGGAAGCAGGTAACCCAAGAGGGGCAGTTCCCCTTTTTCCCGTTCGAGCAAATAAATCATCCCAGCCAATGCCGCCGGAAACGGAATCCAATTCACCCGGCTAATGCCCCCCCACGCTGATGCAACGAGCACCACAATCAATGTCTTCCAAAACCGAGAAGTATCTGTCCCCCACAACACAATCATCATCATCATCACCAGGTGATACCAGATCGGCCCCTGGAACAGGAACAGGAAAGCCCACAGACCAATCAACCAGGGAGTCCAGGAACCGATTTTTTCAAAGAAACTTGTATTCTCCAAACCCGGTTTTTTGATACGCCAAACGACCAACCCGGCTGCAATCGCGTTCGTGACAACCCACAAAATCACCTGCCACAGACGATGTACCCAAATAGGCAACCCCGAAATTAAAAAGGGTACAGACTGCATCAGATAACGCGTTGGGTGCAACACGGTTGGGTTTGCATGAACGCCATACACCTGATCGGAGAAAAACAACGACGCGTAATAATACCGGCTCGCCTCCGACCAGTACAGCGTGAATGGGTAGGTTGAAATATCTGGAAGAAATACCGCGATCCGGTACGCCACTCCGTATACGAGCGCTGAAATTCCGACTGCAAACCACCATCCTTGTTCTGGTAAACGTGTATGCAATATTGCCGCACCAGCTACGGTAGCCAACCACAACGGGAACGCTCGCCAGAAGAATGTACGAAGCAGACTGCCTACTGGCTCCGGGTAGGAGGGCAACAAAATCAACGGAAAAATGCCTGCAACCAGGATCATTAACGGTAGATGCAGGAACCGGAGCCGCGCGAGCAAACGGCCACCCCGCGTAATCCCGTTCAACAAGCGGCCGCGCCACGGCGACCCCGTCAGGGCAAGCAAAATGGTCAGAATCAGCAACCCAATCCCGCCAACAATCAAAGCCATCATCCACCTGACCGACCCCCACGAAACCTGTAACTCGCGTGCCAACACATAGCCCTGGTACACGGCGCCCGCCCAAGCGGCCAGTGTAATACTTACCGTCCAACGCAAAATATTGAGAGAATTTCTATGATTGTTCATCCGCGTTCGTTTGCGTCCCACTTAAGATTTCCGGCAAAAACGCCGCGCCAGGTACGCTCGCCAGGGTTTGGAGCGTTCGCACCAACAGGGCTACCGTCGCCGCCCCCTGCGTACTCACTCCCCCAAATTGCGAATAAATAAACGTCATCGAAAGTTCTTGCAAACCCAACCCATTGATTGAAACCGGGAGCAGCGTCACAAAATAAGTAAAACTCCATAGGCCGCCAGCCAGCCAGAAAGAAATATGCTCACCCAACCCCCGGAACATCAGCCAGTTGATTGCAAAAATGCACAATTGGTGTACCCAGGTGAAGGCAAACGCGAACAGCAGCCCACGCGGCGAACGCACCCACAATCCGCTGGCTTGCCACACCTTGCCCACAGCACGCCGGCCCCGTTCAACCAATGGCTGTACCAGGGGAATAGCTGTCAACGCGCGTAGAGGGGGCAACCCTGTTCCAGTCGAGGGGAGCGAACTTGCCTCAAGCACTTGGAACAACCCCAACGGAGCCGCCGACCCCATACCTGCCATCCCCACCAACCGATCCACCACCAGCGACGCTGCTGAGATCACCTTATCGAACCCCGCGCGCAACGCCATCGCCAGCCGCACGACATCTCCGCCAATCGTCGTCGGCAAAAAGTTTGAAGCAAACAACCCAGCAAATGTAATTTTCCAGCTTTGCCACAAGGTAGCTTTCACGCCCCCTGACCGGAGCAGGGTATGCCAGCGCATGCCGACCGCAGAACGCGAGAGGATCATTAACATAGTAGAGACAACGAAGTACCAACCTGGAATCTGACGCACTCCTTCCCAAATCTCACCCCATCCTTGCTGGCTGAGGAGGTATATGAGCAAGGCAAAGGTGAGCAGGGTACCGAGGGTGCGGAGTAGAAGGTTGACATTGAGCTTTTTCATTTACGGGGCAGCGGGGCATAGGGATTTACGGCTGGCGCGTTTCAAATATTCTTAAGGCAGAGTTGGAATCACAGGGCGCGAGTGGCTCGGTGGACGGAATTTCCACGAACCGGATGGGGTTTTCAAGCTCGTCCCGCAGCCAGCCCTGGTAATACCGTTCGGAGACGATGACGTAGTCGGATTGGGCAAGCCAGTTTTGGGCGAGCGTGTTCGTCCAAAAGCCGAACCGGAGATGGGCATCGTCCGCGCCGGACAAGCGCAAAGTATAGTCGAGATTGATCTGGCCAGGGAGGATTTGGGGGGAATCGAGATACACCAAGGGCGCAGAAGATAGACTCCCCTGCCAGTAAACGGTGGAATGGGCGGGGATGTATTGCGCCAGATGTGCGCCTGCTGCTTCGTAGGCGGCGATCACGTCCCCACTGCAATCATAATTGGTATATCCCCCCCCAAGTACCACAGTGGGGGAGATGATTGCGCCTACGACAAGCAAAATCACCAACGCAAATACACCTGCCGAATCATTCCGTCCAGGAACTTGCCCGCTCAGTCGTTTTTGAAGCCAGAAGGCAATCAATATAATGACAATGCCAACCAACAAACCCGCGAATGTTGGGATTATCTTCTTTGAAACATCAAAACCAATCTGAAAACGCGAATCCAAAAAATCCCATAATGGGATGCCCGGAGCTGCTTCGCCGCTGAACATCAGAGTTTTCAGCCGGGGAATACGCCAACGAGCCATCGTCTCGCCAATATCCTGGTACGCTCCGTATCCCACACCAACGGTTAGCAAGATCACGCCCACCAAAGACACGGCTTCTTTTAAGCGGGATGTTATCGGAGGCCAGGATGCCAGCCACATGACTGCTAACAAAACTCCCAAAATCGAGAAAAACGATGTGTAAACAGGGAAACAAAAAATGCAGTAATCGTTCCCCAACGCGTTATCGGTCTGCTTGTGAACCCCCAAGCTTGCCCAGGCGTGCGCGGCCAGCAAGACGAGAAACAGGGCGCTGAGAAAGACGGCTGCGCGTCGTGCAACAGGCTCTTTCCACCCCCACTCCCAAAGCACTACGCCAAACAACCCGCACATCGCCACGAAATGATAGCGTATGGCAAACAGAAAACTCAACACCCTGCTGTCCAAATCCCCGGTCGGATTCCAAAATGGTTGGCCCTCTGGGGGTCGCCAGGAAGCCAGCAGCGTGCTAAACGGTCCAGGTGTCCAGGCCGCCCACGCCCGTAAAATTCCCGGCCAGAAAATCGCGTGCCCGATCCCAATCGTGACACCCATCCCAACTACTGCCCACGCCCCCGCGCGTTTCCCGTGCTGCCAGAAAATATACCCAATGATCAGCGGAAGCGCAGGAGCCAGGTTCAACCGGGTCATCAACATCACCCCGGAGAGGATGCCTCCCAGAACAAGCTGCCACAAGGGACGGTCATTCCCTGAAATGAGCAGCAATATCCCCATTAACATACAGGTGATCAACACCTGTGAAGTAGCTGTGCTGTACATCTTAAGGGTGGCAGTATTGAGCGCGTAAACCCAAATGGCTCCAGCAGCCAGCCATTCCCCTGCAACCGATTTTTCCTGTCTGGCAATGAAGGCAACCCGCCGGGCGAGGAACCACAGCCCAAGCAAGATCAACGCGTTGAGCACCAGCGCATATCCCCGTCCGGTCCGGATGCCGACCCCAAAGATCATCTGCACCCAACCCGGAATCAGAAAAGCCAGGGGCATCTGGTTGGTCCACACGCCATATTCCTGAAAAGGCCAGTAGTGTCCGGTTACAAACAGATGCCCTTTGAGCAGGTATTCCCCTTCATCCATGAGCGAATTTTGGGTCATCGCAAACCCCCAAACTCGTATCAATGTAAGGACCCCCCCCAACAAAGCTGCTCCTCTAGTAACAAGGAGATTACTTGCGCTCCGGGACATGAAGGACGCCAATATCAATCTGGTGCTGCAAGGCTTTCAAATCCGCATCCACCATCATATGGATTAACCTTTCAAAATTAATACTCGGTTCCCAACCCAATTTTGTATTGGCCTTGGTCGGGTCGGCCACAAGCGAATCCACCTCAGCTGGGCGGTAGAAGCGCGGGTCTTGGACGACGAAATCTTTGTAATCCAGCCCGGCATATCCAAAGGCGATTTCGCAAAATTCGCGTACAAAGTGAGTTTTGCCTGTACCGATGACAAAATCTTTCGGATCGTCCCGTTGCAGCATCATCCACATTGCCCGAACGTAATCCCCTGCATAGCCCCAATCCCGGCGCGCTTCCAGGTTGCCTAAACGCAGTTCGTTGGACAGTCCTAACTTAATTCGTGCAACCCCATGGGTGATCTTGTGGGTGACAAACTCGATTCCCCGGCGGGGACTTTCGTGATTGAATAAAATGCCAGAGACGGTGAATAGATCGTATGATTCGCGGTAATTTACTGTGATCCAGTGCGCGTACACTTTTGCCACCCCATACGGGCTGCGTGGATAAAAGGGGGTTTTTTCACTTTGCGGCACCTCAACGACTTTTCCAAACATTTCACTTGATGAAGCCTGGTAAAAGCGCGCTTTAGGGGTGACAAGTCGCATCGCTTCCAGCAGACGCGTGACACCGAGTGCGGTCACTTCTCCTGTTAGCACGGGTTGGTTCCAAGAAGTGGGAACGAAGGATTGGGCAGCCAGATTGTAGACTTCGTCAGGCTGGTAACGTTCAAGTAAATCTACGAGCGAGCTTTGATCGTGTAAATCGCCTTGCTCGATGATAATGTCGTCTTGAATGTGCTGGATGCGTTCAAACGTGATGGTGCTTGAGCGGCGCACCATACCGATAACGTTATATCCTTTTTCAAGTAGAAAATCGGCCAGATACGAGCCGTCCTGACCGGTGATGCCGGTGATTAGAGCAGTAGGCATATGTTCTCCTGGGAAATTTAGGGGTGGTATTCTCCCTGCGTTGTTCCCAATAGACAACCCTGAGAAAACCGTTCCTAAGAAATGCAAAACTCAGCGCGCGAATTATAACGGGCAGGGGATAAAGGTCAAGGATTTTAACTTTGACGGAGGAATTGACGTGATAAGCTCAGATCAGCTTTCTTTCGCTTTAGGGGAGCCAAGACGGAAGTTGGTCAGTGCTTCCCACGGGGAGTACATACGGTGATTGAACTGGTTACTGGCTACTGGTAATTGATTACTGGCGAGCGCCGCGGCGAGGAGGGCTTCGAGGGGAACTTCGGTTTCGGGCTGCCAGTTGGGGAGGTGGTTTTCAATAAAGCGGGTGGTGGCTTGCCCAGCCTGGAAGATGGGGTGGGCGAGGACAGTTTGGAGGAATTGAAGGTTGGTGGTGAGGCCGAGGAGGACGGTGGCGCGCAGGGCGGTTTGCATTTTGCGGATGGCGGCGGGACGGTTTTCGGCGAGGACGATGATTTTGGCGATCAGAGGGTCGTAGTAGGTGGTGAGGGTGTCGCCGGTTTGGAATCCTGTGTCGACACGGATGCCAGGGCCGGTGGGAGGGATGAACTGGAGGAGCAGACCGGCAGCGGGGAGGAAGCCACTGGATGGGTCCTCGGCGTAGAGGCGGGCTTCGACGGCATGATCTATTGGAGATCGGGTATTAGATATGAGAAGTTTGGGGGTGAAGCCTTGGATGATGCTGCGAAAGTGGGTGCTGGTGCGTTGCAGGGCGCGGATGACGTGGGGGTAGAGTTGGATGGCGGGGCAGTTGGGTTCGTCCTGGGGCTGGAGGGGAGGGTCTCCCCTTCGGGGGGCAAGTAGCCGTAGTTGAGGAAAATGACGGGCTGGTCTTTGATGCGCCCAGAGAGGTATTGGTACCAGTGTTTCCAGAAGGTTTGTTTGAGGGAGGGCATGTGGGGACTCCTGTAGGGGGCGATGCCTTGGATGGAAGTATACCTTACGCGGTAAATGATGTAGGATGTTTTGCGCTTAGGCCTATGACTTTTTTAGCTTACAACCAACACTCTCCCCGCTGTGTCACTCGTATGACGTAACATTTCCCAACCCTAGCACATCTAACAGGTATAATCTCAAAAAGATATCACTACTCAGCTGGGATGGTAAACAGTCCGAAAAAA
>DATDOR010000314.1:0-5717 GCA_035293165.1 Anaerolineales bacterium
CTATACCCCTAGTGGTCAAGCGGTCACAAATCTCAACCTCGCAACCAATCGAACCTGGACTGATGCCAGCGGCCAGCGTATAAAAGAAACAACCTGGTTCAGGGTATCTGCCTGGGGTAAGACTGCAGAGAACTGCAACCAGTACCTGCGAAAAGGTAGTAAAGTTCTCATCGAAGGCCGCCTCAATGTTGACCCTGCCACAGGTGGGCCTCGCATCTATACCCGCCAGGATGGCACCGCAGGAGCCTCCTTTGAAGTCACTGCGGAAACAGTAAGGTTCCTCTCTTCCCGCGAGGATGATGAAACGTACCAACAGGGTGACGGTTTCGCAGGCCAGGTTGCCGAAGAAGAAGATATCCCCTTCTAAATTGAATATTCACTCAGGTGTCGGGATGCCCACACAGAGACGATCTTCCGCAAACCGTGCATGCGCCCAGGTTCGTTGAGTGTGGGTATCTTGATTCTACTTTTCTGTTAAAACTGCACGCGATCGTTGAGTGGATGTCTCCTCGACATTCCGTGTTTATCCCTGGAGTTCTCCAATGACCAAACCACCAACTCCCAATCCACAAATATCCATCCCTCCTATGGAGGTTCCCAAAGATTTACACCCCGTCTACAGCAATATGGCTCGCCTCAGCCATATGCCGGCTGAAATCGTCTTCGATTTCGCCCTCAAAGTACCCGGGCCGGAAAACGCCCAGGTTATGGCGCGGGTCGTTATGTCGCCGCTCAGTGCCAAGCTCCTTCACCGCGCCCTAACGGAAAACCTGTCTAAGTACGAAGCCATGTTTGGCGAAATTCGTATCCCCGGACAGATTGCCAATGACACCTTGCTGGAAGAATACACAAAACTCTTCCGCCCACCTCAACCGCCTGAAGAAAAAGAATAAACCCATGAATCATCTTGAAGAAATCACCGACCGCGCCCATCGCGACCTGGAAGCCCGGACAGATGTCCGCGACCGCGCCCTCTCGATTACCCGCACGCTCATCCGCCACGCTTCCCATGCCATCCGCGCCGTTCATCGCGACGAGAACGACGATGCCCAGCAAGAATTAGTCGCCGCCGGAAAACTCGCCGCCGAGTTGCAAGCCAACCTCCACGAATTTCCGTCCGTTTACTACGCCGGATATACTCAAGACGCCCTCAAAGAATTTGCCGAAGCCTCAATCGTTTACGCCCTGCTCAATGGGGGCGCACTCCCCACCCCAGAAGAACTCAACCTCGAATACAGCACTTACTTGCAGGGTCTGGCCGAGTCCGTGGGGGAAATGCGCCGCCGCTGCCTGGACATCCTCCGTGAAGGACATTCCGAAGAAGCCGAGCGTCTGTTGGGGATCATGGATGATATTTACGGGGTTCTGGTCACTATGGATTATCCCGATGCCATCACCGGAGGCCTGCGCCGTCTCACCGACCTCGTGAGGGGAATTGTCGAGCGCACCCGTGGCGACCTCACCATCAGCCTCCGCCAGGAACGTCTCGAAAACAGCCTCCGCGCCCTTGAATCACGCTTGCCTGGCTGACTCCGCTTCCACTAACAATTATCCGTTGACAATTAAGAAATCTTTCGAGCCTCGCAACCCTCACATTATTCGTGCCTCGGAGATTGGCAGCTTTCTCTACTGCCGCCGTGCCTGGGGATACCAGCGCGAAGGGAAAACTTCCGACAACCAGACCGAGATGCTCACTGGTGCATCCTTGCACGAACAACATGGCCGCACCGTCCTCACGGCTGGATTATTGCGCGGCCTGGCCTACGCCTTGCTCCTGCTCGCGCTCGTGCTAGGGACTGTGTATGTGTTGAATCAGGTCTTTTCGTAATAGGCTGTTCTCAAGTTATGCCTCAGCTCATTCTCCTTGCCCTGATTCTCGCAGCCATCCTCTTTTGGCAGGCTGGCCGCACCCAGCGCAAAACTGGCTTTCCAGGAGGACGAGTGGTCTATTCGGATACCGGGGGATGGGGCAAACTAGATCGCCCGCTTAATGAGGCCCGGTTGGGCCTCACAGGGAAACCCGATTACCTGCTTGAACAGGGGGAGGCGCTGATACCCATCGAAATCAAAACCGGACGCACCCCCTCTGCCCCTTATGATTCCCACATCTTCCAACTCGCCGCGTATTGCCTGCTCGTCCACCGCACCTACGGTAAACGCCCCACCCACGGCTTGATTAAATACCCACACCGTACTTTCCAGGTGGATTACACCGCGCAGCTCGAAAGCGAACTTCTCCTCCTGCTCGACGAAATGCGCCTCGCCCAACGCAAACGCAACATTCCCCGCTCCCACAACCAGCCCGCCCGCTGTGACCACTGTGGCTTTCGGAACATTTGTGATGAGCGTCTTTGAACCCTTTTGCAGGGGCCTTTCTCAATTACCAAATCCTCATTAACAACTATAATACGCCTTATGGTCGCTGTGCCATTATCCCTCAAGCATATTGCCGTTGCCACTCACCCCAAAATGCCCCATGCCATTCGGGAAGCAGAAAATATTGCTGCATTTTTGCGGGAAAAGCGTATCCAGGTAACCCACGGCCCCATGAATGCGCCTGAACTTATAAAAGGTGTTCAGCAAGGCGCGTTTGACCTTTGGATCGCGTTAGGTGGAGATGGAACCATGCTCCGCAGCGGCCATCTCTGCGGGCCACACGGTTTGCCGATTGTCGGGATCAATATGGGTAAAATTGGCTTTCTCACCAGCATCCAAAAAGAGGAGTGGCCGCAATTACTCCTTTCCTTGTTGGAAGGCAACTATTGGTTGGAGCCGCGCATGATGTTGCGCGCAGAGCCATTTCGTGGCGATCAATGCCTGGGTGCGTGGGATGTTCTCAATGAAGCGATGATTGGACGCGGGTACTACATGCGTCCGGTTCGATTGAAAACTTGCGTAGATGGGAACCACCTCACAAGCTACGTCGCGGATGGTTTGATCGTCGCCACCCCCACCGGCTCAACCGCGTATGCCCTTGCCGCCGGAGGGCCGGTGCTCCCCCCCGACCTGCGGAACATTCTGCTTGTCCCGGTTGCTGCACATTTATCATTTGATCGTCCCATTGTCCTCGCAGAAGGCTCTGCTGTCTCTATTGTTGTTCACACCGATCACACAGCTGCCCTCAGCCTGGACGGCCAATCCCCGATTGACTTGCTGGACGGCGACCGAGTTGAAGTACGAGCCAGCGAACACACAGTCCATTTCGTCCGTTTGCAAGATATGGGATACTTCTACCGTAACCTGACCTCCCGCATGAATTTAAATTCCATGAGAGACCCGAATGAGTGAAACCTATTCAGAAACCGACCACGAACATATCCTCTACTGCGCCAACCACCCCCAAACCGAAACCACCCTGCGCTGTAACCGGTGCGAAAAACCGATCTGCGCCAAGTGTGCTATCCTGACTCCCACTGGTTATCGTTGTAAAGAGTGTGTGCGCGGCCAACAAAGAGCCTTCGACACCGTCGAAACACAAGACTACATCATCGCACTGCCGATTGCAGGGATTTTGTCCTTTATCGGCGGACTGATTGTTCCTAGCCTGGGATTCTTCTCCATATTTCTGGCTCCTGCAGCCGGAGCAATTATTGCTGAAGTCGTTCGCCGCGCGCTTCAAAAACGCCGTGGCAAGCGCCTGTTCCAATATACTGCTGCTGCGGTTGCAGTGGGTGGTTTACTTCCATTGTGCAGTACGCTTGTGAGTTTTGCCGCCGTCCTTTTCCTGGGTGAACAAGCAGGGAGGCTATTTGGCTTGTTTGGATTCGACCTGATCTGGCGAGGCGTTTATATTTTCATGGCGACCTCAACTGTTTATTATCGCTTATCTGGAATACAAATCTAACTCGCCCTCTGCCCTCCTTATACGTAGGGAGAGGCCGGGGTGGGGTCTGCCCATGCTCACCGAACTTCGTATCACCAACTTCGCCATCATCGATCATCTCGAACTGCACTTTGACACCGGTTTGATCACCTTCACCGGTGAAACTGGCGCGGGCAAATCTATCATCATTGATGCGCTTGAAGCCCTCCTGGGCGGCCGTATTGATGCCACCTGGGTTCGCACCGAGGCCGACCGTGCCCTCGTCGAAGGCGAATTTCGCATCCCACCTGCCGTTCGGGAACCCATCCACTCCATCCTCACCCGCGAAGAGCTGCTGGATGACCCTGAGTTTCTCACCCTTACCCGCGAAATTCGCCCGCAAGGCCGCAGCCTCGCCCGTGTCAATGGCCGCATTGCCAACGTCAGCCTGCTCCGCGAATTGGGGGAATATTTGGTGGATGTCCACGGCCAATCTGAACACCTCTCCCTCCTCCGCGTGCGCGAACATCTGCGCTTACTCGATGGCTTCGCAGGAGTAGATGAACCGCTTGCCGCTTACCGCGCCACCTACCAGGCCCTTCGCAAAGTCCAAGGCGACCTGCATACTCTCCGCGAAGCCGAACGGAATGCCGCCCGCCGCGCGGACCTCCTCACCTACCAGGTGGACGAAATCGAGTCTGCCCACCTGAAGCCCGGTGAAGAAGACGACCTCAAACAGGAACGTACTCGTCTCGCCAATGCTGAATCCCTCGCAAACCTGGCTCAACAAGCACTCTTTCTGCTTGATGAAGGTGATCCCGAAACCCAATCCATCACTGACTTGCTCGGTCAGGTTGTTGATACCCTTCAACATTTAGGGCGCACCGACCCATCCCAGGCCGGGTCGGGTGAACGCGTCTCAGGCATTTTCGAGTCCCTGACCGACCTCGTCCGCGATCTGCGCGATTACCTCGAAACCATAGAATTCAACCCCCGCCGTCTCGAACAAGTCGAAGAACGTCTCGATCTCCTTCACACTCTCAAACGCAAATACGCCCCCACCATCCCCGCCATCCTCGAATTTGCCGCCAAAGCAAAAACCGAACTGGATGAGATCACCCACGCCGAAGAGCGACTCGCCGAACTCGAACAGCAACAGGCCAGACTCCTGGCCAAACTTGCCAAATGCGGCCAGACGCTTTCCAGTGCCCGGCGCAAAGCAGCGGCTCAAATGGGGCACGCCATCGAAGCCGAACTGAATGACTTGCGGATGGCTGGGGCGCGCTTTGAAGTGGATTTCCAACTTTCCCATGACCCAGATGGGGTACTGCTCGACGACGGCTCAAAAGTAGCATATGGCCCGCATGGGTTGGAAACCATACAATTTCTCATCGCCCCAAACCCCGGTGAGGGCCTCAAACCCCTAACCAAAATTGCCTCCGGCGGTGAAACTTCCCGTCTCATGCTTGCCCTCAAAAATGTCCTCGTCCGGGCCGATCTTACACCCACCCTGATCTTTGATGAGATCGATCAGGGCATTGGTGGGCGCGTCGGCGCCGTGGTGGGCCAGAAGTTGTGGCGATTAGGCCAGCAACATCAAGTTTTATGCATCACGCACCTGCCGCAATTGGCAGCCTTTGGCAAACAACATTACCGCGTCCAAAAAACCATACAAGATGGCCGCACCTCAACCCTTGTTGAATCCCTGGAAGGAAACAAACGCCTGACCGAACTGGCTCTGATGCTTGGAGACGTGAGCGAAGGGACCCTGCAGTCTGCCCAGGAAATCTTACAGGGAGCAAAAACCATGATGGTACCTTTAAAAAACGCCGGGTTTTGAAAACCCGGCGTTTTTTTGACGAAAATGTTTTGGTCAACAGTAGTATGAACACCCGAAAAAAAGGTGTGTTTGGGG
>DATDOR010000315.1:0-27126 GCA_035293165.1 Anaerolineales bacterium
GAAAAACCCCCGACAATCGAAAATAATCTGGCGGTTGTCGGTTTCTACTACTTCGCCGACTCCCTCCAGCTCCTCTCCGCTATCGAAGAACAGATGGCACGGAATATCCAGCTGAAAAACGAATTTTTCCTCGCCGATGCCGTCAATATTATGCTCGAACGCGGGATGAAAATGAAAGTCAACCGTGTGGAAACCTGGCTGGATACCGGAACCCCGGACGCGACCCTGGACACCAACCGTTTCTTACTCGAAAACGGGCGTGCGAACGGTGGGGAATCGGCCCGGACAGGGGTGGCGATCGTGCCTCCGGTCTATCTCCACCCCTCTGCACGAGTGGAAGACTCTGAGGTCGGGCCACATGCTGCGATTGGGGCGAATGCTGTCATCTCCGGCTCGGTGATCCGAAACTCGATTGTAGAGGATCAGGCCGAGATAACAGACGCCGTTCTAGAAGGGTCATTGATTGGAAAACGGGCGAAGGTGCAAGGTGTGACCGGCTCGGTGAATGTAGGGGATGACTCGGTAGTTACTGCATAACGCAAGATGACTCAAAACGCAACCCGCCCCATGCACCACGTAGAATGTATTTCGAGCAGCAGGTACGCAGAACGTCCCATCGCGCTCTGGTGGGAGGGGGAGCGCCGGGAGGTGAAGGCGATTGAGAACCAGTGGCGCACACCGGCGGGAGCCGGGTTTCGCGTCCGAACAGTCGAGGGGCAAATTTTTGAACTTGTTTATGGAGAGAATGAAGATGAGTGGATTATCCAACAAAAATCATAAAGCGGACCGGTTCCTCTCTCGCCGTGTGGCGGGGTTGAAACCATCCGGTATTCGCAAGTTTTTTGACATCGTTGCGACGATGAAAGATGTGATCTCGCTCGGGATTGGCGAGCCGGACTTCGTCACCCCCGATCCCATTTTGCAAGCGGGCATCCAGTCGCTCGAAGCCGGGCATACCCATTACACGTCGAATGCCGGGATCATGGAGCTGCGCCAGGCGATCTGTGCCCATTTGGAAGACCTGTACGGCGTGTCCTACGATCCGGGCAGTGAGATCGTGATCACCGTTGGCGTGTCCGAGGCACTATACCTGGCGATGACGGCGATTTTGGAACACGGGGACGAGGTGATCATCCCGACGCCGTGTTTTGTCGCCTACCAGGCGGAAGTGGTTCTGGCGGGAGGCGTGGCCGTGGAAATCCCCTCCAAAGTGGAAAACAACTTCATGCCTGACCCCGCCGAGATCGAAGCGGCGATCACCCCCCGCACGAAGGCGATCTTCATCGGCTATCCGAACAACCCCACCGGGGCAGTGGCCTCGCGCGAAATCCTGATGCAGATCGGCAAAATCGCCGAAAAACACGACCTGGTCATGATTTCAGACGAGATTTACGACCGGCTGGTGTATGGAACCCCGCATGTTTGCTTCCCCGCCTTGCCAGGAGTGCGTGACCGGACGATTTTGCTCGGCGGTTTCTCCAAAGATTACGCGATGACTGGCTGGCGGGTGGGCTATGCCTGCGCCCCGGCAGAGTTGCTGCGCGGGCTGTTGCGCGTTCACCAGTACACGATCATGTCTGCGCCTACCTCGGCACAGGACGCCGCGTTGGTTGCCGTTGAAGAGGGGGAGGAGCATGTCACCGCAATGGTCGCGGAATACGACCGCCGCCGGAAGTTGATAGTGAGTGGACTGAACGAGTTGGGAATGCCAACATTCGAGCCGCGTGGCGCGTTTTACGCCTTCCCCAGCATCGCCGCGTCCGGGATGGATGGTGAAACGTTCTCGGAATTGTTGTTGCAGGAAGAGAAAGTGGCAGTGGTACCTGGCTCGGCGTTTGGGGTGGGAGGGGAAGGCTTTGTGCGCTGCTCGTATGCGACGGCGTATGAGAAAATCGAGGAGGCGTTGGTGAGGATGGAAAGATTTATGAGGAGGCATGGGTAGCGAGGCAGCAGATTTGTAATTTCGGAAGTAAAATAGCGGCATGAAATTTGAATGGGACGCAAAAAAGAACCAAACAAATTTGCAGAAACATGGGATTGCTTTTGAAAGTGTAACGCCACTATTTGAAAGTGATTTTCCTTTAATTTCTGCAAGAAAGGCAAACCAAAATGAACAACAAAATTATTGGCTCTTTGGGATTTGCCGTGGTTGCCTCCCCGCCGATTCCCAAAGAACCAAAATATTTCAACTCCTTTAGAAACTGACTGGGATCGTCTTGATAAGTTGACGGATGAAGAGATTGATTACTCGGATATTCCCCCTTTGGATGATAGGTTTTTTGCCAATGCCAGGGTATATGTTCCGCCCTGTTGTGCTGAAGAAATATATTGAAGTTCAAGAAGAAATTAGCCGGTGAGCCATCCTTTATTTGACGTTGTTGCCTTTGAAATCGTTGCCCCGTACACTTTACGGATAGTCTTTGACGATGGCACAGAGCAAGTGATTGACTTTGAACCCGTGTTGTATGGCGAAATGTATGTCCCCCTTCGGGATGTGGTGTTGTTCAATCAAGTTCGCTTAAGTGAGGATAGTTTCGAATCCTGAGAATCCTATGAATCCGTGTCCAAGATGAAATACGAACCCACCATTGGCCTGGAAACCCACGCCGAACTCCTCACCCAATCCAAAATGTTTTGCGCTTGCCCGGTTGTAGACGTGACAACTGCCCCGCCGAACAGTGCCGTTTGCCCCATTTGTGCGGGGATGCCGGGAACGTTACCCGTCATCAACCGCCGCGCGGTCGAATACGCTTTGCGTGTAGCCATCGCGCTGGAGTGCGAGATTTATCACACCAGCATCTTTGCCCGCAAGAATTATTTTTACCCGGATTTGCCAAAAGGCTACCAAATCTCCCAATACGAACGACCCCTCGCCCGCAATGGGAAACTCACTATCCGCACCAGCCAGGGTGAGAAAGTCATCCGAATCCGGCGGGTGCATTTGGAGGAGGATACGGGGAAGTCGGTCCATGTGAACGAGTCAGTGGGTGAGCGAAAGAGCGACTCGGCGACTCAGCGAGTCAGCAAGTCAGTGGAAGACCAATCTTCAATCTCCAATCTCCAATCTCCAATTTCCGGCTACTCCCTCATTGACCTCAACCGCTCTGGGGTCCCACTCCTGGAAATCGTCACCGAGCCTGATCTCCACTCACCAGAAGAAGTGAGCGCGTCTGCGCGGGCGCTACGGGATATTTTGGTGTATGTAGGTGTGAACTCCGGGGATTTGCAGAAAGGTGTCCTCCGTGTAGAGCCAAATATTTCTGTCCGCCTTGTGGGGGCCGATGCGTTGGGCATACGGACGGAAGTCAAAAACTTGAACAGTTTCCGCGCAGTCGAACGCGCAGTCGAATACGAAATCAAACGCCAGATTGCGATTCTTGAGTCGGGTCTTAAGGTTGTTCAGGAGACGGTGGGGTGGGACGAGGCCCGGCAAGTGACTGTTTCTCAACGCGGTAAGGAAGAAGCTCACGATTATCGCTATTTCCCCGAGCCTGACCTGCCACCATTGGTACTCGAAGAAAGTTGGATAGATTCTATCCGCGCCGGTCTGCCCGAACTGCCTTATCCGCGTTTTCGCAGGTTTATCAAGCAATACAACCTGAGCGAATACGATGCGGATGTTCTGACGGCCGAGCGTGGGACCGCCGATTACTTTGAGCAAGCCGTTTTGTCTGCGCCAGAGGTTTCACCAAAGATGATTGCCAATTGGATCACGGGAGATTTATTTGCATTATTGAACGAGACAGGAAAAACGCTGGAGAATGCTCCAAGCCCTGCCAGGTTGGGGGAATTGCTTCGTCTGTTAGGAGACGACTCGATCAACCAGACCACTGCCAAACGCGTCTTGGCAGAGATGTTCGCCACTGGGAATTCAGCGCGGGAAATCTTCAATGCACAAGGGCTGGGTCAGATTTCCGATGCCGATTACATTGCCGAATTCGTGAAGGATGTTCTGGCTGCTAATTCTGATCAAGTTGAAAGTTATCGTAGAGGAAAAGCGAGTGTTTTTAACTGGCTTTTTGGCCAGGTGATGCGCCGCGCTGGGGGGAAAGCTAATCCACAAGTTGTGCAAACCCTATTGCGCGAATCACTCAACGTACCCAGGGAACCCTGAATCTGATCCCATCGTCCTAAGAAGGTTATAATGCGGTTTGAGAATCAACAATCTGATTCTGTATCTTTACATAACAAACCTTTTATCGGAGGCCCTATGTCACGTCCCAAAATTCTCAAAGGGACTTTTTTCTTGTTGTTGCTGACACTCATGCTTGCCGCGTGCCGGGGGGAAACAGTGGTCACGCCGACGATCACCCCAACGGTCACATCCACGATAACTGAAACGCCAAGCCCCTCTGCCACAATGACTTCCTCGCCAACTGCAACAGCCACGACGACCCCAACAAAAACGGCCACGCCAACTGCAACTTTGGCTGCCTATGGCCCAACTGGATTCCCATCATTTATTAATCCACTTACTGGTTTGCCCATCAGTAACCCAAGTGTGCTCCAGCGGTTGCCTGTGTTGGTTAAAGTCTCGAATTTCCCGCGTGGACTTCGGCCCCATGCCGGGTTGTCTTTTGCCGATCATGTATTTGAGTATTACATTGGGTCGGGCGCGACACGTTTCTCTGCTGTTTTTTATGGTCAGGACACTGAACAGGCCGGACCAGTGCGTTCCGCTCGGTTAATTGATATTTCTCTAGGGAATGCATATCAGGGAATTCTCGCTTTTGCCAGCGCCGATCCCTTTGTATATTCCCGCGTCGTCAATGCGTTAGATGGCCGGGCCATATCTGAAAGCTCGAACACGTGCCCTGGTTTGTGCCGCACTGGAAGTGGGGATGTAAACAGTGTATTTGTAGACACGGCTGAATTAACGGATTTTGCTGTTGTAGAACGCCAGGCGCCCACCGCCGCGCCTGTGCTGGAAGGGATGCGATTTGATCCCATAGTGCCAGAAAATGGTGAAGCGGGGAACCGTTTGGAGGTTCGCTATTCCCTTGCGGCTATAAGTGAATGGCGTTATGACGAGTTATCTGGCAGTTATTTAAGATGGATTGAGGATGTGGACGCGGCAAGTAATGTTTCTATGGTTCCGCTGACAGACCGGCTTACGGATGAACAACTGGCGTTTTCAAACGTCGTGGTGCTTTTTGCCGCTCATACCGAGCTAAAACCGAATCTGCATGACATTGAAATATTGGCGAATACATTTGGCCGGCGGGCGATTTTGTTCCGTGATGGGCAAATGTACGAGTTGATCTGGAAAGCGGTGGGCAACCAACCACTCCAGTTCTTGCTGGCCGATGGGATTATCCCTGCTCCGTTCAAGCCAGGAAATACGTGGTTTGAGGTTGTCGGTGTTAATTCATTGGTTGAGGAAGCCACCTCTGGTGAGTGGGAAGCGGATTTTCGAATCCCATGATTTTTACCATATATTGTTTTGGTCAACAGTAGTATGAACACCCAAAAAAAAGGTGTGTTTGGGGGTGTACACCCCCAAACACACCTTTTTTTTGGGATCTCGTTGTTCACACTTTTGTTGACGAATACAATTTTTACCATATATTTTTGGGCCAGAAAATAGAAAAAGAAGCCTGATAGCCAGGCTTCTCTTTTTTTGAAACAGTTCCTCGCGCGCGTATGCCACTCTGCCAGAGGCGCGAAAACAGATTTATGCCAGTGGATTAACTGGAAGCTGTGCGCAGACGGCGGGCCAGGAAGATAAGCACAATGGCCAGTGCTGCCAATCCGATCAAACCAACAAAACCACCACTCGCAATATCATCCGCAAAACCGGTATCCGGGAGTTGGGTTGGCAAGGCGGTGGAAGTATTAATGGGAGTGGATTCGGCAGCCTGCGTGAAAAGAGCTGCTACGGTTTGTGTAGCCGGATTTGGAGTTGATTCAGGGGTATCGGTTGCCTGGGCAAGAACCGCGGTGGGGGTGGGGGTTTCGGTTGGGATCGGAGTCACGGTTGGCGTCGCAGTCCAGGCAGCAGCATCTGCTGTTTGGGTAACGGCTTGTGCTTGTTGCGTTTGCTGGGCATAAGCGATAGCAGCTTGCGTCTGCTGGGCCGCCCTGCCCCCACTGCTGTTTCTGGAGATAAAGAAAAACGCTACGAGACAGATAAGCGTGAATAGGATCACAATTCCCAAGACACTCACTGCTATCCAAAAACTCCGGTTACTGGATTCCTCCACCGGTTCTTCCTGAACCTCTTCTTCATCCAAATCTTCGAAGTCAAAATCTTGATCGTCAAATTCGTCAGCCATACAGCTCTCCTTAGATTAATATTTCCAGGTTTGCTTGTGGCACAATGGCCTCTGTGACCTGGACGTTTTCATCCTTCTCAAAGCGTACCCGCGCAGCAGAGGCGCGTAATCCATTGGGGAAAATGGTGATTCCCGGCAGGATTGCTTCGAGTTGGGCGATTTTACCTTGATAAGGCGCGCGAGTAATCCGTACCCGCTGCTCCGGAGCCAGTATGCTGGCTTCGGAGGGCAATTCTGCGCTGGTGAGTTCTGCTGCTTCGACAGGAAAAAAGATTTCGGGCCGGGTATCCTTTGAGCGGTCAAGCGGTTCAGCATTTACGGCCACGTTGCGTTTTTGATTTGAAATGAGTAGTTTGTGAGCCACTGGATTGTAAGGAATGTTACCCAATCCTTCTGTGACGAGAATAGGGTAAGGAGCGGCAGATGCCATTGCAAGTAATTCCGGGGCCAAACTAGATAAGATCAACCCACGCAAGCGTGCTTCTGCACCGGCTTTGAGTGCGTTGGGTTGTTTACAATGTCCGGCGAGAACAACCACCCCCCGTGTACTCTCGGTGAGATCGCCGGGAGTCAGTTCATGTTCGGGGGTGGTTGCCAGGACGTTCAAAGGTCCCTGGTTAATTTTTCCGTTTCCCCAGGCTGCCTGCACTAATGCGCCTGTTGCACTGATAATCACACCGCGCTCGTGTAGTAATTCGACAACAACGCCGGGGTATCCGGCCTGGAGTTCAAATGGCTCCGTATTGACACGGATCAAGACCTGTCCTCCCGCGACGAAGACAATGGTGCCATCTACAGGAGCACGTACAACGCGTTTGCCAAATTTACCGCGTGTGGCAATAATATCTCCTTCATGGATATCATTCCCTAAAAATCGTTCAATATACTGTTCGGTCTTCTCCTCTGAAATTCCCAGCCCTCGGGCAACGTTCAACATATAGTGTCGCGGGGAAATGTGAGCCGAGGCAACGACATCATTGGGGTGTACAGGCTGGCCTTTGCGCACTAAGACTTCACCCGGTATCGGTAATAACCGGGTTCGCCGGATTGAGGTAAGGGGTGTGATGTATGAGACCGGTGCGAGCATCTAACTCTCCAGAACCTTCAGCCATTTTTGGAACGATTCACGTCGCCGGGACGCATCGGAGGACAGATGTAGCGGGCGCCCGCGTGCATCTATCACAATGCCCATTTCACTTCCTTTGACTTTTAATCCCCCCCCTAAACCGGCGCGTCCCATCCCGATATTTGCCCGGTTGAGAGGTTGTAAAGATAATTTCGCCTCCTCACCTGGATGGAGCGGAATTTTTTCCAGATTGCCATAATTGAGATCCAGTTTTTTCTCTTCACCAGACTCGTAAGTGACGCGGACACGTAAAACCGGAGTGTCCGTCCGTGCCTGGACCACTGGCGAAATGACAACCGCCAGGTTGACCAACGCGCCAGTGTCAATCACCTGTACTGCCAGGAGCGGATTTAATTCCGAGGCAGCTCCCAATGCAGAAACGAGGTTAAACTGATCCAGGACGACTGTTGTGATTCCTGTCAGTTCTAATCCATCGAGGATCATTAAAAGGCTTTGGGCGCGAGTAGGCGCATTTGTAAGCACACTTCCAGAAACCACAACTGGCTCAAACCAGGGGAGCAACCCCCTTCCAGCTTGGGGGGCACTTTTTGGGAAACGCGTTTTACTAGCGCGAACAACAGCACGTAAAATTTCTCGGGCCAGGGCCTGTTCCATTTCATTATCTTTGGCGGTAACAGGCAGACTGGACGGGTGTAAAACCTTTTGCTGGATATACGCTTGGACTTCGCTAGCCGAAACATTTCTTTGTGTCCAGCGAGCAATATCCCCTAAGGAGGTATATTTCAATAAATGGGGTAGAACGCTACCTAAGCCCAAATCGGAGTAAACCCGGTGGTTCAGGGTTCCGCTAAAAGCTGCGGCAATAGTTGTCGAACTGGCCCCTAGATCGACTCCTAAAACACCCTTCCCAGGAGGATAATATTTGCTAAAAAATTGGACAATGCGAGCAAATCCCTGTGTCGCGGGCATCATTCGCCCCCCACTCCAATTGCTCAACTCCATCAGGGGGGCGTTGTCACGGACGCGGATTAACCGATTCATTTCCCTAATTTGTTTTTGGGCAGAGGAGAGCTGTTCGCTTTCCAGACTCGGACGCACATTTGGAGCAATATCTACTGGAACAATCCCGGAAAGGTCATTTTGGACTTCGGTTGCTATAACGCTATTGCCTGCAAACAGGATATGAGGCCTTTGATGTTCAGGAAGCAAATAACATGCCAGACCGATGGGCTCGATCAGTTTGCTAACGGATTTCGATGCACCACCCTCCGTTCCTCCCGCAATCACGATTAAGTCTGGGCGTGCTTGTAAAATGGCATCTATTCTTTCTTCCAGTTTTCGCCGGTCATTCATCCCAATGTGGTCAAATACTTTTGCATATAACGTCGAAAGTAAATTTTGTGCACTCTCAACAGAAATATCTTCAAGCAAACCTACAGCCATCGTGCGGAGTGGTGCCCCTGCTGATAGGGTAACAGCCACCGCATCGACTCCGTTTCCTTCTGGATCGGTTGGGATGATGATTCCAGAATCTGCATGGGCGAATATGCGTCCGGTAATTTCATGCAATTGGTCTAGAACGAGCTGTACTCCGGCGCTGGCATCCCGAAAGGGGGGTTCAAGCGTGGTTGGAGCAATTCCTTGTGCGACCAGGCGATATCCTCCTTCTACTGCATCGAAGAAAAATGCGCGTGTCGTTACGCTCCCCACGTCAATTGCAAGCAAAGAAGTGGCCGTTAAATTAGCATCCGTCATGCGGGTTAAGAAATTCCAAAGAAGCCAAAGATAGAGAAAACATATTCAATCAATGCATTCAAACGCTCAATTAACGCGGTAAGTGCAGCAGTGTAAACCCCGGCAAATACTACGCCAAAGGTGACTGCGATGAAAACCCGTCCGATACTCGCAATACTTTCAAGCCATGCGCCCCGAGTGACATTCGTGCCACTCTGACGAGTGCTGAAGTGAAAGTAAATGAGCGTGGTGATAGTACCAATGATTGAGATCATGCGCCCGATTAAATCCAGGAAAGCTTCTGCCGGGTTTGCGGATTGTATAGTCGTTAGATCAAATTGATTCATTGCCGCTTCGGTTTGTGGGAAGAGGGTGCCCAATACAGCTCCGCCGACAGCAACAGCGGCACCTACCCCGACTAAAAAAGCCATCGCGACGTTCCCAATCCGCCCGAGACGAGAGGAAAGTTTGGTAAGTAACATCAAACTCAAGAGAACTGGAATAAGGGAAAGTAAGGAGGAAATGGAGAAATCTGCTCCGACAATTTTGAAAAGAGGCAGAATCAAGTTTGGGAAAATCACATTTCTCAAGGTGACTGCTCCCGCAAAGCCTGCTGCCACCCCCACAAGAAGATGCACGGAAAAACGAAACAAGGGATTATCGCCAAAGATATAGCTCAACACCATACAGGTGAGGAGAAATCCCACAATCGTTCCGGTGAGTTCTATCAAGGACATGGCTTATTTCCTGGGTTTGCTTTTCCGTGCTTGCCTGCGGGTTTTATTCAACTGGTCGAGGTAGTTGAACCCGCCCCCTGCCAAAATAAGGAGGACTGCAACCAAAACCCCAACACCAAAAGCATCCCAATACAATCGTCCCAGAAACGAGCTGTTTTTTGCCTGTTCGTAAGACGCGCCCCCGCGCAATCCCACAAGCAATCCTTCCAGTTGTCTGTTTGTAGGATCAGTGTTCTCAAGATAAGGGCGTACAAACGGCTCTGCTTGAGCACTAACAATCATCGTCAGTGCATTGTCCTGTAAATGAGGTTCCACTTGCTCAACCCAGTTTCTGGCAATGTCTGGGCTATCAGTCAGGATGATAGTCATTGGAAAGTCTTTTAACAACGTGATGTTTTTCATAACCGGGGAAAGCCAGGGGTTCCCGGCGTCAAGATCGAGAAGCTCCCAAATGGGACGGCTGTCGTAAGCCATAACCACCGATTGGCGGGGGATTAACGCAAAGTTTGCTAACCCTGCTGTCCCTCCGGCGATATAGCCCAAATTTACATAATCTTCTCCATAAACGTAGTGGTGGTCATAGGGAAAATTACTCTGTAAATACGCCACTTGCCGCTCTCCCAACCCTGCTCCAACCGGGGATGTTGATACAATCGCCAATGGCACACCGCGTGCCATCAATTGATCAAAAACGGCCGCGGCAGCAACCTCTAACTCACCAGACATCCCCGGGTCAAAATCCATCGAAACCAGTACTGGCCTATCCAAAGGCGCACTATTCGATAAATTCCAAATGGACTGGATTTCTTGAGGCAAAGGTTGAGTGGGGAGAGGAATATTTTCCGTTCCGCTGATCAACGGAAAAACCATGGTTAAAATTAAAACAATACCTATAATGACTCGCAAAATTCGTTGAGAAGAAAGCGGAGAAACATCAGGAATAGATTGGGGAACACTTTCTGTTTCGATCAGCGATTGTAAGAGTTGGGCATTAGCATGTTGGCTGGAAGAAACTTGCAAACTGTCGGAATATGTAGGTGGCTTTGTGGTTTTTGCAATATCTGCTTCCGGATTTAGCAATCCGCGCAGGCCAGCCAAAGGGCCAATCCGTTCTAATTTGCCCTCCGTATATTCGGTTGCGATATCAGCCCCGTCTATTGGGCGAAAGGCGTTAACCCAAGAAGGTAATCCCCCCGAAATATCGGAATCTTCTGGCGAAAGGGTTCGCACCGGCTCCTGGGGAGGTCTCTCGGTGTCTTGCCAATCCTCCAATTCAGGAGTTTGCTCAAGACCCCAAGAAGATGGTTCAATTTCAGATAATGTGTCTGAAGTCTCCAAATAATCTACTTCTGAACCTTGAAGACTTTCTAGCCAATCGGGTGTTTCACCCTTGTCGAAGGCCGAAATAAAAGAGTCTTCAGAGTCAAGCGTTAACCCGCCAACGGTTCCAACACTACCTGACTGACTGCCTACACCTGCCCCCCAATCTTCACTGCCCGATTCTTCTTCAGGAACATCCCCTAAAGTTGCCAGCCAATCTAATGTTCCTTCCTCATCTGCTTCGTCCTGCTTTTCCAGTGCTAAAGAAGGCTCATTTTCATCAAGCCATTCCGGCATTTCTCCCAATTTGCCTGTCATGCCAGTTTTTCTGCTTAATGAATCTAACCAATCTGGAAATTCACCGTCCAATTCAGTATCGGATGGAGATTCTGGTGTGAGTTGGGTTTTTTGCTCAAAAAGGGACGATTCTCCACTTTTTAACCAAGATGGCAAATCATCATCGAAGTCATCAGGCTCAGGCGTTACCTCTTGTGGAGAAGGCGCAAGCCGACCTGGCAAGTCATCGGACAATTGCTCTTCTGGAGCGAAATCCTTTGATTGCTCCGCCCAATCGGGGAGGCTAACGGTTGCAGTAAGCGAGTCTTCGCTGGATAAGGTATTCAACCAATCATCTTCGGTTGAAGGAGACTCCATCTCAGGAGATTCTACAAAAGATGGATTTTGCTCTGAGACTTCTTCCTCGTCAATTGACAGCCACGAAGGTAAAGAGCCTGAACCAGGGGTTTCCTCCACACTTTCATCACGCAACGCTCCAGAGTCTATAGAAGCATTACCACGAACGTCATCCATCCAGTCAAGCCCAGATGACGCCGATTCAATTTGAGTCGAAGAACTTCCCGGCCAATCTGGTAGATCATCCGTATCATCAAGTCCTAAACCACTTTCCTGATTTTCTTCGTCTTGCCCCAAGCCACGAAGCCAGCTCAAAGTGTCCTCTTGCGAAGCATTCGCCCAGTTAGTACCCGAATCATCGTTGGATAAAGGAGGCGCAATCAGTGGCTTTAGACGCGCACCACAATGCTTGCACTCTACTAAATCATCGGGATTGAACTTCCCGCACATCTGGCAACGAATATCGGCCATCTTACCCACCGTATGGACGGTCTGCACCCATCAAGATCCTGATACCAGTTGCTATCGTCCCCAATGCAATTCCTAACAGAATTCCGCGCGCACCTCCACTGGCTGGTACACTCGTGAACCAGGCTCGCAGCGCTTGTAATCTTTCGCCAACAATTGGAAACAAATCGGTAACGAGTGGGCTGGTTGTTAATAGAATCACTAAACCTGTACTAAGAAACACAATTGAAAAAGTGTCAATCTTTCGCCGCACCAATCGCGCGCTTGCATAAATTAACGTTACTGCCAGGATTGCAATCAAGCTGGTCTCTACAGGGATTTGAATGTAGTTCAAAATAAACATAGCACCAACACTCGTTGGCCCAAAAACCAATACTACAATAAAGGTGATGATCATTGCCAACATGAGTACAAGGCTGTTCACGGGAAACGGTCCCTCATCATCAAGCCGGCGGCTGTGGACCGAGGCCAAATTAATCAACCCCACCAGGAGAGCAACTGCTCCTAGGCTTGTCGCCCACTGTAATAAAACGGTCCGCCAATCCACATTAGCGATAAGGAGTGGCGAAAAATACAATAACAAAACAGCCAACCCTGAAGTGACAGCTATTGTGGTGGAGATTATGGGGATCTTGAGATTCACAACTAAAAAAATCCTTGTAACATTTTCCAAATTCCACCGGCGAGAATGAGGGCTACCAGTATCCAGCGTACAACATCTTGCGCTTGTAAACTGGCAGTGTGCATTAGCCCGGCCCGTAAGTAAGCACCCCCTGCATATAATTCCTCCCCAATGAGGGCTTCCTGCGATGCGGTAAACATTATTGCCTGGGTGGGAATATGGTCGGTTCCAGATAGTGAAAACCCTCCGCTACGTTCATTGGCTTCAAGG
The DNA here is from genome assembly GCA_035293165.1 of Anaerolineales bacterium. GTDB lineage: Bacteria > Chloroflexota > Anaerolineae > Anaerolineales > JABWBV01 > JABWBV01. The sequence continues at coordinate 13,147 of DATDOR010000315.1, forward strand.
ATCAAAGCCGCTTCCATCCCAAAGTGGCCCGACAGAATATTGCCTGAAACATTTTCTTCCTCAATGATGGACATCGCACCAGCCGCGAAGGAAATCGGGGTCAAGCCTGTTATGCGTCCCAAGTCCGGGTTGTAATCCTCTCCCGCCCCCACTTCGCGATATCCTGCTCGAAGCGTATCCTGCGCCAAAATAGCCAGGGCGCCATCTCCAGCGGAGGCAATCGGCGGTTGATCACTGATCGAAGCCGTGCGCGCAATTCGGGCTAACATTGATAATCCGACAAATGAAGCAGCACTCCCAGGACTGGTTAAATTTCCATGTCCGATGGAAACATGCAACCTTGACCCAGCCTCCACGGCTAATCCAACCGCACGAGATAAACGAGAAAAAGCTGGAATTGAGCGCAGCCCCCAAGTGGTTCGGGTTCGTCCCAGAACGGCGAAAATCACAATCAATAGGAAGAAACCCGCCACAACCAGGACTGCTAAGAATTCGGAATTTTCACTGAAATTCACTTAATACGCCTCTCGCAAATAATGGACAAATGCCTGAGCTTCTGTTGGCTGCTCTAAAATGGAGGTAAGCACCTTAAGTTGCCCATTCGGAATGAATGTCTCTAACAAAGGTTGACCGATATATACGAATTGAGCCCCTACCAGATGCACTGGACTGGAAGAATCAAAAAGCCAGATGGCAAAACTATGTAAATGCCACCGGTGTAAGTTTTCTGCCCATGTTTGCCAAATAGATTCATTCTCCATTATTAAGGCCAGCAATCATACACGGTTAACCCAGAGGTCACGTTCATTTTATATCCGCAATCAAAGATGGTCAAGCAATATTCCCTTGCAACATCTTACGCTATAATTATGGAATTGTAAGATGGAGATAATATTCGTTCCCCCCAAACGTCGCGGACTCGCTTTTCACTTGATTACCTTGCTTATTTTATTCTTGGGCAGTACGGCCAGTTTTCTTCATGCGAACCGCGTAGAGGTCGGCGTCTCGTTTAGGTTTTCTATAATAAGTTTATTCTTATTCTCGCTCTCTATTCCACTGATTGCCTATCGAGCCTATGCTCTCTTGCGTGCCACTTATCACCTGTCCCCAGAAGGAATTCTATTAAATTGGGGTTTGCGGCATGAAGAAATTCCCATGGCAAATATATTATGGATCAGCACGGCAACTCATTTAGAGCGTTTGCCTCCTCTCCCTCGGTTGCGCTGGCCCGGCGGGGTCGTTGGAATCCGGCGAATAAACGAAGGTGAGGTAGAATACATGGCTGCACATTCCCGCAATCTGATTTTCATTGCTACTCCGGGCAAAATGTACGCTATCTCCCCTGAAAATCCTGACTTATTCTTGCAATCTTTTCAGAGGCAAGCAGAAATAGGTGCGCTTACCCCAATCTCTGCTCGTTCTATCTACCCCGCTTTATTACTCGGGAGTGTTTGGGGTAATCGCTTTGCCCGCACCATCATTTTCGGAGGTTTAATTCTCAGCCTCATATTTCTCTTGTGGATCATCTTTGCAGTCCCTGTATCAGCGCTTCCTATTACAAATCTTAATAATACGCGCACGATGACCCAGGCACAAGTTCTTCTGTTACCCGTTGTAGACGCCCTTTTCTTCCTGGTTGATTTATTGCTAGGACTTTTCTTCTTCCGCAAGCCTGAAAGCCAGCCGTTGGCATATCTTCTTTGGGGAAGTAGCATTTTGACTTCGCTATTCTTCTTTATTGCCATCATTAGCTTTTTGTATTAAGTTGCTCAATTTCAAAAACTTATACACATTTCCCCCAGTTTATTCATAAAAAATCGCAGTTTGTCCACAATGTTTCCGACTCAATTGCTTGCCGGATTTTTTCTCGGTACTATTATAAGTTTTGCTGCTCTGAAGAGTAATGTCCTTACCTGGGATGGTGCACTTGCTGCCGCGTTGCTAGGAGCGCTCATCTTTGGACTGGGAGGTCTTCCCTGGGCTACATTGCTCCTTGTTTTTTTTATCACTTCTAGTAGTTTGTCTCGACTATTAGCGCGTCGCAAGGTAGACTTGGCCGAGAAATTTTCCAAAGGCAGCCGTCGCGACTGGGGACAGGTTGTAGCCAATGGTGGATTGGGAGCAGTGCTCATTCTTATTCAAACCAGGATACCCAACGAAGTCTGGCCTTGGTGGGCCTACGCGGGCGCATTTGCTGCCGTTAATGCCGATACCTGGGCCACAGAATTGGGAACTCTGAGCAAAATACCACCTCGGATGATCACGACAGGTAAAATAACTGAAAGGGGCGCTTCAGGCGGGATCACTTTGGTGGGCACTCTCGCCTCGCTGATTGGGGCCGCATTAATTGGCACAGTAGCCGGAATCTTCTCTGTTCAAGCGGGAACCAAAACCGTTTTCCAAACGTCCATCTTAATTGGAATGATTACCATTTCCGGTCTTACCGGAGCGTTTATCGATTCCCTGTTGGGCGCTACATTTCAGGGCATTTATCACTGCCCAACCTGTGAAAAAGAGACCGAAAACCATCCCTACCACCTTTGTGGAACACTTACGCACCACATACGCGGTCTTTCCTGGCTAAATAACGACGGCGTAAATTTTGTTGCTTCGCTAATAGGCGCGTGTATAGCTGCTCTAATTGGATTGAATTATTAATTGTTTTAGGAGAAATCTATCTTGACAGCCTCAACGACTCAATTCTGCCATCATCCTGTGCCCATGTCTTCTCCTGACCTTACCAATTCAGAACGAGAAGCAGTCATGGCTGTTCTGCACACACCCAACTTGAGCATGGGCAAAGAAATTCTTGCGTTTGAACAGGCCATTTGTGATTATACAGGAGCCAAACACGCATTAGGGGTCAATTCTGGAACGGCGGGGCTGCATTTATGTGCCCGCGCAGCAGGCATCCGGGATGGTGATTGGGTGCTTACGACCCCTTTCTCCTTCGTTGCCTCAACCAACGTAATTTTATTTGAAAGAGCCATTCCAATATTTGTTGATGTAGATCCGCGCACTGGGAATATTGATCCTGAGTGTGTACGGCAAGCTGTTTCCGAACTATTTGCCGGGGGCGAGGCCGCACGGCAGTGGTTGCCTCGCACCGGTTTGGAGCGCCGCGACACACCCCGTTTGAAGGCAATTTTGCCTGTGGATGTATTTGGTCAGCCTGCAGACATGGAGCCAATTTTAGAAGTGGCGCGGAATTTTGACCTGAAAGTTATTGAAGATTCCTGTGAAGCGATTGGCGCGAAGTATAAAGGGCGACCTGCCGGGCGTTTAGGGCATTATGGGGTGTTTGCTTTTTATCCAAATAAGCAGATGACCGTAGGGGAAGGTGGTGTGGTGGTCACGGATGACGATGAAGCTGCACGAATCATGCGGGCATTACGTAATCAAGGGCGTGCACCGGGGGACACCTGGTTGCAACACACCTATTTGGGTTATAACTACAGGTTAGACGAAATGAGCGCGGCATTGGGTCGTGTACAAGTTGCTCGGCTAGACGAAATGCTCAACAAACGAGAGCTAGTCGCGCGCTGGTACGAAGAACGGTTGGCTGAAATTCCAGGAGTAGAGATTCCAGTGGTCTTACAAGAGACGACGCGTATGAGTTGGTTCGTTTACGTAGTAAGGTTTTCTCCAGGAATTGATCGAGATAAGGTCTCTGGGGAACTCAAAAAGCGCGCCATTCCCAACCGGCCTTATTTCCTTCCCATTCATTTACAACCCTATATGACGGAGAAGTTTGGTTATCGCGAAGGAGATTATCCTGTGACTGAAGATTTAGGGCGACGCGGGCTGGCCCTTCCATTCTCCGGGGTCATGTCAGAAAAGGATGTGAAGCGAGTTTGTGAGGCGATACGCGAAGTCTTGATGTAAGTTTTTCCTCATTCGGGTTCCCATCCCGTTAATTACGGTACAACCCAAAAAGACACGGCCAAACCGTGTCTTTTTGGGTTGTGTAGTCAGGGTGTCAGAGCGTTTTAGCGTGTTTGAAAGAAATTGATTAAGATCAAATTTTTCTCGCAATCTTCAAATGTGTCGAAAAAGATTTTTTCTGAAATGGGTATGCCAGATTGATCGAGAAGTTGAACGTAAAGAGTTTTGTTGGAGGCAATTGGACCATCAGCAATAGGGAGTTCATATCCAGCCTGACCATAGCTCTGGGCCGTACCGCTGACTGCTAACCCGGTCACAGAGAGACCTTGAATAGTGCCACCTAACTCGATTATTAACCCCTGTTTTGGGGTTCCATTATTGTCGAAGATTTGGCCGCCAACTCCCATAAAGTTGCATCCAAGAGAATTGTTAATCACATTGTAATCAATATAAAGTGGGTTTTTATCTTGAATCAGGTAGGGGAAAATCGGTGTGGCTGTTGCGTTTGGATCGGCGGTTGGAGGGGTAACGAGTGAGACAGGGGTATTCGTGGGAATCGGTGTACTGCTTGGGCGCAGGGTGGCTGTAGGCAAGGGGGTATTGGTAGGGGCTGGGGTAAACGTGGGCGGAAGCTGCTGCGGGGTAATGGTTGGGGTTAAAGTAGGGGCGACCGTAGGGATGAATATTGGGCGCAGTAGCGGAATCGGGTTGGCTTGTGGGTTGGTAAAGATGGTAAAAAACCCAAATGCCACGCCTGCGATCCCTATCAAAAAAAATACGGTCAAGAGATTTAGCAGAGTGACAAAGCACCCGCCACGAGATTGACTGGATTTTCTCCGTTTGCTCATAGGTGTTTTCCTCGATGATAAAAGATTTACGGTATCAAAACCGTAATATTACTTTCCGTACGTTGTTGTTCCAACCAACCAATCAATGCTTTTTCTTGAAGAATCAAGCGCACACCGGGAGCGATTGGCCGGGCAGCCTGCCGTTCGATAAGTTGGACAATGTGAAAACCAAGACTGGTTTCAATTACCTGGCTGTATGCACCTGGCTCAAGAGAGAAGACGGCTTCTTCAATCGTTGTTTCAGCCAGGTAGCCATGAGGGAACCAGCCGATGTCGCCCAAGCCGATGGGATCATAGTAGGCTAGCATCACCTCAAATGTAACTCCACTTTGAAGTTGGTTGTACACATTGGTGGCTTCGACTGCGCTGAGGAGGAGCAGTTGGCGAGCATGAACCTGTTCAGCGGTTTGGGGGACTTCAGCAATAATCCGATCGCGCATCCAGGCGGAAGCAATGGAACGACTGAGTTCAAGTTGAAAAAATTCTTTTGTATATCCGTTATCAACCATCCAGGAATTGAGCGCGTCCATACCGCCGATTGCTTCGGCAAGGGCGTTCACGCGTTCTTCTAGTAAGGTTCTATCTACAACAAACCCGGATTGAACGGCAGCCTGACCGAGGAGTAATTGATCGGCAAGCTCAGAAAGGACGCGGGTCCGGGCTTCGTCGGGGGGGAGGTCTGGTTGGGCTGCGAGCAGGCGGTTGAGGGCGGATTCATATTCAGTAAGGGTGATAGATTCGTCGTTAACAATTAAGGCCAGGGGAATGGGGGTGTTGGTTGGGGTAGGAGGCTCTGTTGGGGGTTGGGTGGTGTTGGAGGGAACAGAGGTTTCCCCGTCGGGTCCCGGCGTGATTCCCGATGGAGGAATGAAAGGGGTGGGGGTTGTCTGGCACGCGACCAATAGCCAGGTCAGGAGGATGATTGAATTTAAGGTGCAAGAGAGAAATCGTTGATAAGGAGATATTTTTTCGCTCACTTAATCCATTATACACACATTCAGAATTTTGCACCTTGCGATCAGATAACAAAAATTGGGCAACTCTGGGCAGAGGTCTGATAAAATAGAGCCATGATTCGCGAAGTGTTGCGTCTGGTTTTGCAGTTTTTGTTTCGGGTGCTGACGCGCGTGGAGGTGGCGGGGCTTCAGAATATTCCGAAAACCGGAGGATGTATATTAGCGATGAATCACTTGAGCCGTTTGGATGCACCTTTGGTTTTTTCTTTTTTAACCCGAAAGGATAGTACAGGGTTAATCGCGGATAAATATAAGCATCATCCTTTATTTCGATGGATTGTGGAGGGTGCGAGGGGCATCTGGTTGGATCGGGATAATCCAGATTATGGGGCTTTGCGAGCGGCGGTGCGTTATTTGCGGGCGGGGGGAGTTTTGGGGATTGCGCCGGAAGGGACTCGCAGCCAGACAGGAAGCTTGATGGCTTCGAAACCAGGGGTGGCTTTCCTGGCGACAAAGGCGAATGTGCCGATTGTGCCAGCTGCCATTGTGGGTACGGAAGTTACGATGAGAGAGTTGGTTCGACTGCGCCGTTCACCAGTCCGTTTGGAATTTGGTGTACAATTTTTGTTGCTGGAGGGGAATACAAAGAACCGGGAGGTGGCCTTGCAGCAGGCGGCAGATGAGATTATGTGTCAGATTGCCTGTTTGTTACCGCCATCCTATCGTGGGGTTTATGCAGAGCACCCACGTGTGTTGGAGTTGCTTCAGATGAATGGAAAATTGGAGGCAGAAAGATGACCGAAGCGTATGGCCTGCGTGCCTTGCAACAAGAAGTTATCCATTTGAAAGAAGAGAACCGCCAGTTAAGTGACCAGTTGTCAGAATTGCGTCATGCTATTCGCGCGTTGAACTTGCTGGATCACAGCATCGATACCATTGGCCCAGAGACGGAGGTTTATGGGTTGATTAATGGGATTTTGATGGCTGCGCTCCAGGCAGTGAGAGCGGAAGAGGGTTCGTTGTTATTACTAGATGAGGAAGCGGATGAATTGGTCTTTGTGGATGTAGTCGGCGTCAACCGCGAGCAATTGATTGGGTTTCGGATGCCTGCAGATCAGGGCATTGTTGGTGCGGCTATCAGCCAACGCAAGCCACTACTGATCAAAGATGCTCGCGAGGAGCCGCAATGGTACCCACAAGTAGATGAAGTTTTGGGATTTGAAACATTTTCGGTGATATGTGTGCCTGTCATGGATCGCGGGCGTGTAATGGGGGCGATTGAATTGGTGAATAAGCGGAATGAAGACACGTTTGACGAAGAAGATCAGGATGTTTTGCTCTTGATAGCGCGGTTGGCGGCGTTCGCGTTAGGGAGAGCAGAAGAGGAGTAAGTGGGTGAAATCGTTTGTTTTATGCCTGACCATTCACCACCTCTATATCGAAAATGACTTCTTCTTTTCCTGTCAATTTTTCTTCGATTTTTTGCGAGATCAGATCAAAATGATAGGGGCGGCTCACGTAGTCCAGGTCATCTGAGGGAACCGTCAAGACCGGGCAATAAGTGAAATTAGCAATCCATTTTTCATAAAGTGCATTGAGTTGTTTGAGATATTCTGGTTGAATATTCTGCTCGTAGTCTCGTCCGCGTAGAGAGATGCGGCCTGAAAGCGTCGGCACGGATGCTCTCAAATAGATAACTAAATCGGGCGGAGGAAGGAATTCGACGAGAACCTGATACAAATCCCGGTAGGTTTGGTAATCGCGTTCGACCATCAAACCCTGTTCATATAAGTTTTGAGCGAATACTTCGGCGTCTTCGTAGACACAGCGATCTTGAATGACGGATGAGGGGTGATTCATCAATTGGTGATGGGTTCTCAGGCGGTTGGTTAAAAAGAAGACCTGGGAATGAAAAGCCCAGGTCTGCATATTGTCGTAGAAGTCAGCCAGGTAAGGGTTTTGGGCGACCGGTTCATAGTAGGGATACCAACCCATGCGTTCGCTCAACATATGAACCAGTGTGGATTTTCCTGCGCCGATGTTTCCTGCGACGACAATAAATTTTTTCATACAGTCTCCTAACATGCCCAGATGATCAAACCTCACTTCGGAAGTCTCCCTTGCATCTGAGAAGTTACTCCGGCTGGGGGTCAGGGATCAGGAGGGCAATAGCTTTACTTTGATCATCATTCATAATCAGGTCCAGATGGTATCCAGAGCGGTAACAACTGACCTCAATCAACCGGACGCAGTCTGCAGCGTAAGGACTGGCTGCTAAAATTTCCGCTGGTAGAAATTCGGCAATGCAGTTGGGTGTGTCGAAGAAAAAGTCTTGTTTGAAGATCGAACCCTCATGATCCAGGTTGATGACGAGGGGGTAGGTGTTTGATTCCATCAGATCTTGAAAGAAGTGGGTTCCAAATGATGGTTCGGGGGATGAGCCAATCGTTTTGCCGGTCATTTCGATTAACGCCCGGGCATGGTAAATGTCCGAGTAACTGACACTGACCCCCAGTTCGGTGTTGGTTGTTCCCCAACGACCAGGACCCACGCAAATGAAGGTGTGGTTTTCCAGGGCCTGGTTTAATCTTCCAATGATACGGGCGATATTTTGGCGCTCACTTTGAGCGGTGAGCGCAAAATACGGATCGGCGGGAACAAATAAGACATAATGGATGTTGCCGACATATCCAAGTGGAACCATATGATGTGTAGTGAGCAGAATGTCATTTTCATTAATTTGATCTGGAACAATAACTTCTTCATCTTTCATCTGGCTTTGGGGGCGGCATTGGACGATGGTAATTTCAACATCAGAATTGCTGGTGTTCATATTTTTTAGTTGTATCGTGAATTCCAAGTCCACAGGTAATTTATAATGTTTTTCAACCGTTTGCAATAGACGCCGCATCCGATCAGGGAATGGAGTACGGCGAAGTAAGTCATCAAATGTCAGAATCAAACCCTCCATATCGGAGGCAAAAACGGTACTTCGAAGCGAGGTGATGAAACCATCTCGATAAATTTGAGCCAGAAGCCGAAGGGGTTTATAGTTTGGCATAAGAACTTCTTTTACCGAGAGCGTTTTAAAGGAATTTTCTTTTAGATCGATTAGATCGACATATTGTTGAGAATAATGGCGAATGGCTTGCGAGGACGAATCAGGACGTAAGGTGGGTTCGCTGAGGGCAACCATACGGGGATAGTCATTCCCAACTGCATCCACGGCTCGTGTGCCTAAGCCCCAGACCAGGCGCATAAATCCATCTTCGCGGCGAATCCGTGGAGACCAGCGATACAGATTTCGGCTAAACGCTACCCCAGCGCCATGAGGAAGGAAATATTGCCCCATTTTTTCCCCTTCAACAACCTGGATCAGGATAGCCATACGTTCATCATAGTCTTGTAAGCCTTTGCTGCGCCGGTAGAGCAGTGCATCGGGGTTCAAAGTGCACGCGTAAATACGGGCGATCGCACTAGTCAAGTCTTTTAGATTTTCTTGCGGTGTGCCCTGGTTAGGGCAAAAATAACTGTCATATTTCCCGGCAAATGAGAAACCAAAATTATCTTCCAATTGGCTGGAGGAACGGACAATGATGGGGTGATTCCCTAAGTTATTTAACATATCTGCCAGGCGTTCCAGAATATCAGCAGGGAAATCCCCTTTTAGGTATTCCTCACAAATCTTGGGATATTCCGCGCGAATAGCTTCCTCTGGTTTGTATTTTTGATCATTCCAGTGGAGCAAGTTGTTCATCGTCATAAAGGTGTACATCAGATCGGAACCCAAAAAGTAGGAGTCGGGAATCCGGATCGAATCCCTTAAGTCTTCATCTCCCACTTGCTTTAAGATACTGTAGGCCAGGAGCATCCCTGCAGATTTGCCTCCAATACGCCCGTATCCAATTTTGTTTCGCCAGATGTCTTGCAGCACATCAATGGTTAACCATTTCTTGGCAATCCGAACGTAGGCCAGTTGATCGCTAATCATCGTTCGGATCAATACGACCTTAATTTCCTGTAATAGAGGCTCAAAATGAGCGCGTTCCTCGGGCGGCTTACGCTCAATCTGATGCGCTTGCTCAAAAAGCATATATTTTGGAGCGAGTTCAGGATTGAACGAGGTCGTAATCTCTTCTTCCGGTTCTGTGGGTTTGACCACACCCAAGACAATTTGCTCAAACAATTCATAAGGCAAATTCGCGGCGAAATAGAAATCCGTTAAATGGTCGCGAACTCGCTCTTGCCGGAGTTCCCACATTTCACCTGTTTCTTCCCCGTAGGGATCGGCCAACCCTTCTCGTCGTTGTGAACGGATGGCTTGTTCACGGACCTGTGCTTCAAAATCCTGGGGTGTGGTAAAACGGTGCCGGTATAATTCTTTCCGCATTTTGCTGCGAATTTTGTCGCTCAAAATGGGGTATTCCGCCAGGGTCAGCGTAATGCGTAAAATGGGATCAGTATGTCGGGAAGGGAAGGTCATTTCGATTTTAAGGCTCTTCCTTATTAGCGGGAAATATGCCGAATTTTGAAGGTGATGGGGGTGTACCCCCCTACCACCTTCAAAATTCGGGTTCCCATTAATTAAGGTAGACTCGTTTTTAAGAAAAACCGAGTTTTGGCTAAAACTCGGGAAATTGCTCAGGCTAAGGTTGAGAAACCTGCGAAAAAAAGGTGTGCGTGGGGGTGTACACCCCCACGCACACCTTTTTTTCGAGTTATTTCCACTCTGGGCTGAGTAGTTATAAACTCGGTTTCTTTGCCGAATGGAATGGCGTACTCGTGCTTAGATATGCATGGGCATAATAACGTGAAGGAAATCCGTTTCCCCAAGAGGTCGGATTACGCCCGGACTGGCGGACGTGGAAGTTTCCAGTGCCACATTGGGGGTTTTGATCACCTCCAACACATCCCGCAAAAACCGCACATTGAAAGCGATCAACAAAGCCGGCCCTTCAATCGTTGCATCAACCACCGTCTCATTCTGGCCCGTTTCCTCCGACTGGGCAAAGATTTCAACCGTACCGGGTTGCAATTCACCACCGGGCGTGATGTTGACACGGGCGATATGCGAGTTTTCCCGTGCAAAAATCTCGGCCTGCTTGCACGCTTTTAGAAACGCATCTGTGGACATGACCGAGCGAGTCTCGTAGTTTCGTGGGATGACCTGCCGGAAATCGGGGAAATTCCCATCAATCAGTTGGCTGACCAACTCCACATCCTTCATACGGAAGACCACTTGCCCGCGTCCAGACGGAAGCAGCATCGTCACCATTTGGTTCCCATCCGTGGCCACACGTGCCAATTCACTGAGCGCCCGCGCCGGAATGATGACACTGACGGGTTGAGCGGCGGGAGAAGATAATTTCGTTGACCGGATTGAAAGCCGGAACCCATCGGCGGAGGCAAAGGTAATCTGACTGCCATCTATCTCAACCAGGATGCCTGTTAAAACCGGACGCGCCTCATCCGTCGAGGCCGAGAATACGACCTGCTGGATCATCTCCTTCAAGTCGGCTATATTCATTTGAATGCCGTCACTCGCATCTAATGCGGGCATTGGCGGGAATTCCTGTGCGTCAATGCATTTAATATCGGTATTGGAAGTCCCGCATTTGACGTGAAGCGATTGTGTCCGCTCTGTCAAATCCATCTCCACCCGGTCTTTGGGCAATGTACTGACCAGATCGGCAAACGTGCGCGCCGGGATCGTCGTCGAACCCTCCCGCTCGACCTTCGCCCCAATCCAACAAGTAATCCCCAACTCCAGGTTCGTCGCGGACAGCCGCAGCCGCCCATCGTCCGTAGCCGCGAGAACATTTGCAAGAACAGGCAGCGTAGAGCGTGGGGACACCGCGCGGGAAACGATATTGATACCTTGTGCCAGATTTTCTTGTAGAACAGTTACTTTCATCCGGGGCCTCCTGAAGGGTATTCTAACTACTCAGCCCAGAGGATTGACGCTCTCCCTAAGTAGTTACCACATATTCCTTAAAAGTATACAACACGAAAGGCGAATTTTGAAGGATTTTGCAATATAACCTGCCAAATCCTTGAATTTCCCGAAAAGTCTTGCAAGTAATTATCCCCGATAATTAACGAGAGGCGTACTTCACGCCTCTCGTTTCACTTTATCACTTATTCCACATACCTTACAGCCACCCTCGCAACTCCATTGCATCCACCACACTGCGGATCGCCACCATGTACGCGGCATCCCGTGTGTAAACCTTCTCCTCTTCCGACATCTTCAACACTTTGGAGAAAGCCCGTGTCATGCTCGTGTCCAACCTGTCGAGCACCTCCTGGTGGCCCCAATAATAGTTCATCTGGTTTTGCACCCCCTCAAAGTACGAGACCGTTACCCCGCCCGCATTGCACAAAAAATCGGGGATGACGAACACGTTATTGGCCTTGAAAACGACGTCCGCTTCAGGGGTAGTTGGGCCGTTCGCGCCCTCCGCCACAATCTTCACCCGGTCACTGACCATTTTAATCGTCTCCACGTTGATCTGCCCCTCCAATGCCGACGGGATCAACACATCCACATCCTTCGTAACCCAGGCCGTTTCGTCCTCGATCTGGTATCCGGCGGCATGTGCTTTGCCCTTATCTAACGAGCCGTAAGCATCCGTTAACGATTGCAATTCGCGGGGATTGATGCCGCTCTCACGAGAATACGTGATTCCGCGTTTCTCATCCCGATCCCAGCAGGAAACACACACGACCTTACCGCCCAAATGCTCCACAAACCCAATCGCCGCGTATTGTGCCACATTCCCAAATCCCTGGATCGCCGCCACACTCTTCGTCGAATCCATCTTCAAATGGTTCATCGCCTCCCGGATGGTATAGACCACGCCGAAGCCGGTCGCTTCCGTGCGCCCTAGCGAGCCGCCACCCCCGATCGGCTTCCCGGTAATCACGCCGGGGGTGTACTGCCCGACCAGGCGGGAATATTCGTCCATCATCCATCCCATCATGCGGGGAGACGTGCCCACGTCTGGTGCGGGGACATCCTGCATCGGGCCGATGTTGCGCCACATCTGGCGAATAAAGCCCCGGCACAGCTCTTCTTGTTCGTACATCGTAAAGTTGGAGGTTTGTACGGGCACACCGCCCTTGCCGCCGCCGAGGGGAATGTCGGCCACGGCGCATTTCCACGTCATCCACATGGCCAGCGCACGCACGGTGTCCAGCGTCTCCGAGGGGTGGAAACGAATACCGCCCTTGCACGGCCCCCGCGCGTCATTGTGCTGCACGCGGTAGCCGGTAAAAACCCGCATGGTGCCATTGCCCATACGGACTGGAATTTGGAACTTATATTCGCGCATCGGGGAGCGCAGCACTTCGGCCACATACGGGTCCAGGGCCAGTTGCTCCGCCACGCCGTCAAATTGCCGCTGCGCCATTTCGAATGCGTTCACAGGTTCGGCCATAATATCGTACTCCTGAAAGGGTTTAGAGAATTTAAGGTGACAGCCAATTTCTACATGACTGTCACCTGAATTTGAAGCAAGGTGATTTTATCTGAAATCCATAAGGCTGACAAAGGGCAAACAACCTTGCCTCGATGTGACATCTGTCACACGACCCGGGTGCGATGCACTTTGACCGGGTTTTCTCCAGGCAACTGTTCAGAAGTGCATCGCACCTTAAAATTTTGGCTCTTTGGGATTTGCCGTGGTTAATGCCAGATTTTGGGGTGTGAGTGGGGTGTACACCCCACTCACACCCCAAAATCTGGGGACCTCCCCGCCGATTCCCAAAGAACCAAAATTTGTTACCCGACACGGACGCGAAGAAGACCATCGTTGAACTGTACCCAGGTCTCTCCCTTGTCCGGACCGGGGAGGTTCGCCGCACCCAAACTTTCAACCAACCCCACCGCCTCCCGTACCCGGAGGCGCTGTCTCGTTTGATCCACAATCTCGAACGGCCCCCAATCCCGCGCGGCGCGGAGAAAGTTGAACGCGCGGCGGGCTGTCCACGTCGTAGGGATGATCAAATCGTCAGAAGTGGGTCGGGGATGGTAGCTGGCTCCCTGTTCGGATTGGGGGATGCGGGGGAGCTGATCGGGTTGGGCCAGCGCACGGCAGATGAGATCGCCCCCGGCCTGGGCAGTGAGCGTTTCTGCGTGAGCGAGAGAAATCCCGTCGGGGAAACGGACTTCAGCCTGAGACACGATATCGCCCGTGTCGGCTTTTTCATCCATAAAGTGCAAAGTAACGCCGGTGCGCGCTTCGCCGTAATAAAACTGCCAGAAGAGGGGTTCGGGACCGCGGTAAGCT
>DATDOR010000316.1:0-15150 GCA_035293165.1 Anaerolineales bacterium
AATTTTGTCCATCCAAGATTGTCCTTATGCAAACGTAGAAAATTGCGTTCGATAACAGGCCCCGGAGGTTTGTTATGAGAGACGAACTTGAATGGATCAAAAAATACAGCGGCACCGAAGTCCCTCTGAGGCGACAACCTATTGTAAAGTATACATGTTTTCGTTACGTGACGCAATTTTCACCGCGGCAGAAACATGTTCTTGTGATGGGAAATACATCCCCAAAAACACCCAAACTTATCTTCCAATTTCTCTATTGGGCGTATATTCGCTGGATTCTATAAAAACCCCTTATGTATGTTGTCCAGACCATTGGCGATGATACCCCACATCGAACGATTTGCCCAACCCCGGCAGACTGCTGTGTGGCCGTAGAGATGCCAGGCTCCGCCATGCGAACGGTCCCAGCCTGGACTTCGGAATAAGCATATGCTGCTCCATTTCTTCGAGCAGGGTACCTACCTGGGTATTGGCTGGCGAGGTCATTTTGCGTATAGCCGTATGATTGGCTGAATGACGGGGCGACGATATACAGCCTGTCACTGCCAGGCATCCATCAGTTCATCTTCGAGCGACAGACTGGCCTCTTCCTCCGTGCTCCGGGACACCCGATCGCGCGGGCGTACGCGCCCCATCACCTTTAACGCCACCTCTTGCCCGGGCCAGGCTTCGTCAATCTGGTGATGGTTGATCTCCAGTGAGGTCACCTTTTGATGAAAATCGGTCGTGTGGCCTTGAAAATGCACATAATCCCCGACGTGTAGCTTACCGGTAAGCGCCAAAACCGCTACCTTTAAATTGTGGTAATAATGAGTCACCTGGCCTATTCGTGCGTTTGACATGGTTCAGTACTCCTTCGACCTGGCGAATGTCTCGCCAGGCCATTCATCACGATTGGAACGCCCCGCCGAAAAAGGAATCGCAATCCCAGTATACAGTTTTTTCGACGGAAAAACCAGTGTCACTTGCCTGAGTCAAGCGGGGAAGAATGTCACCACAAGTCTTCCCTAAAGTTCTATTTAAGGGTTACACGCTGGTCGAGTAGGCTGTCGCTGGTTTCGATACAAGGGTCTGAAACCGCCATTTACTCAACCAGCGACAGCCGTATCGAGACCCGCCGGGCCACTCAACCAGCAGAAACTCCAGGTGGGGTGGACTTCCAAACCTGCACGTTTACATTGAAATTTTTCCGAACGAAGTCCACCCCACCTCAAAAGGAACGTTCATCCAATAAAGAGGGCAACTTAGGACATTTATCCCGCTAAACACGGGAAATATACCCCTACCATTTTTGGAGGGGTTTGTTACGTTGTATCGGAGGGAGATGGGCGCAATTAGATGGTTCAAGAAAAGATGAGCCGCATCACCGATCCAGATATTGAACGCCTGACCACGGAAATGGAACTCTTGACCCAGGTTGCCAGGCTCCTCGCCTCGCCGGTGGATCTTTCGCAATGGCTCGAAGCCGTGCTTGGCAAGATCCACTGTGCGTTCGAACCTGTCGAGAAAGGAGCGATCCTGCTTTGGGATGAACCGGCAGGGGTATTCCGGCCGGCGGCGGCCTGCGGGGTGGACTTCCAGGTTTTTAGGACGATCGCACTGCACCCGGATGAAGGGATTACCGGAAAAACGTTTAGGGAAGGAAACGCTTGTTTGTTGACCACCCCGGAAGAGAATGTCCGTGAGATGGACACCTGGCGCCCGGCCAATCGTGCGGTTTTCCGGCGGGCGGTTGGGTCTGATGCGTTGCCGCAGGCCACGATGGTCGTACCCATCACGCATCATGAACAGAAATTCGGGGTGCTGGTTTTGCAAACTTACGCCAACGCGCAGGGCTTTCGCGAGATGGATCTGCCTTTCATCCAGACACTGGCCGGTCTCGTCGCACTGGGGATCGATCGCGCCCGCCTGGAAACACAGACTGGGGTCATTCACGCTGCCCGTCAGGCCGAACAAATGCACTTAGAAGTGATGGCCGCCCTTTCACACCAGCTACGGATGCCCCTGTCTGCGATCAAGGGCTATTCCTCCGCGCTCCTGTTGGACGAAGTTGCCTGGAGCGAAGAGAAGCGCGCAGAATTTCTCCATATTATTGAAGAAGAGTGTGACAGCATGGAGGCGATGATCGGCAAACTATTGGATTCGTCGCTGATTGACCTGAACCAATTGACGCTTGAACGGCAACCCCTGCGATTGCAGCACATGGCCCACGAGGTCGTTACGGAGATGCTGCCCCGCATGGAAATTCACAGGCCGGTGATTGATTTTCCGGCAGATTTTCCGATCATCGAGGCCGATCCACGCTGGATCAGGCAGGTCTTTCGCAATATCCTGGACAATGCCATTAAATACTCGCCTGAAGGGGGGTTGGTTGTCATCCGGGGAGAGGTGCGCGTGCGCGACGTGCTGATCAGCATTGCCGACCAGGGATTGGGCATTTCTCCTGAGGATTTGGTCCCCCTGTTTGAAAAGTTCTACCGGGTTAAGGCCTCCAATGGCTACCATATTCCCGGAACCGGATTGGGGCTGCCTATCGCCCGCTCCATTGTCCAGGCGCACGGGGGTCGCATTTGGGCAGAGAGCCAACGGGGCGAGGGAACGACGTTGTATTTCTCATTACCCCTGGCGCAAAGAG
Organism: Anaerolineales bacterium; assembly: GCA_035293165.1. Classification (GTDB taxonomy): domain Bacteria; phylum Chloroflexota; class Anaerolineae; order Anaerolineales; family JABWBV01; genus JABWBV01. Next base: position 2,636 of record DATDOR010000316.1, read on the forward strand.
ATGGAAATGAGTAACTGGTCAGTCTAAGAAGGAGATCTCTCCAAAAAAAAGGTGTGTATGGGGGCGTACACCCCCATGCACACCTTTTTTTTGGGCCATTTCTAGAAAGAGAATTAATGAACAGGCAAAAACCTCTGATCCTCATCGTAGATGACGAGCCGAAGCTGGTTCGCCTGGTGAACGAGATCCTGCAAGCAACCGGGTATGAGGGGGTGGCCGCCAGCAGGGGCGATCAGGCGTTGAAGATGGCCGCGGTGGAACAACCCGATCTGATCATTCTAGACATCATGCTGGCCGGCAGCATGGATGGCTATGAAGTCGCGCGCCGCATTCGGGGGTTTTCGGATGCGCCGATCATCATGCTCACCGCCAAAGTGCAAGAAGCCGATCTGCTGCGCGGGTTCGAGGTGGGCGTGGACGATTACATCACCAAGCCCTTCAATGCAAAGGAGTTGCTCGCCCGTCTGCGCGCGGTGCTGAAACGTGCCCGGAGAACCAGCACGCCTCCCGCCGAAACGGAAATCTTTTGTGGTGGTCTGTGCATCCACCTGTTGCGCCGCACCGTCGAAATCGAGGGGCAAGAAGTCCATCTGACCCCCACGGAATACAACCTGCTCTTCGAAATGGCCCGGCACCCCAACCAGGTTCTGTTTCACGAACAACTCCTCACGGCCGTATGGGGATCGGAATACCGGAACGATGTGGATTATTTACGCTCCTACATCCACATCTTGCGGAAAAAGCTGGAAGCGGATCCTGCCCACCCCAAAATCATTCTCAACAGCCCTGGCGTGGGCTACATGTTGGCCGTCAACGAACCAGATGGCACGAAATAGAGGTGAATGTGAATGCCCCAAAACCTTACAACCCGTTTGAAATGGCGCAGGCCCAGTTCGATCATACTGCCAGGGTGCTCGACCTGGACCCAACCGTGTGCGATCTGCTCCGTTTTCCATTGCGGGAATATCACTTTCAAATTCCGGTGCGGATGGACGACGGCCGCGCGCGGGTTTTCCGCGGGTTTCGTGTGCAGCATAATGATGCGCGCGGGCCGGGCAAAGGGGGGATCCGCTTTCATCCAGGGGGGACGATTGACACGGTGCGCGCCCTGGCGATGTGGATGACCTGGAAGTGCGCGGTGGCCGATCTTCCACTGGGCGGCAGCATGGGCGGGATTGTCTGCGATCCCCACGACTTGAGCACCCTCGAACAGGAACGCTTATGCCGGGGTTGGGTAAGGCAGATTGTCCGAAATGTGGGTCCCGATTGGGACGTGGCGGCCCCGGACCTCATGAGCACTCCCCAGCACATGCTCTGGATGCTGGACGAGTTTGAAACCATTCAAGGGGTAAAAAGTCCGGGGTTCATTACAGGCAAGCCGGTCGGATTGGGCGGCTCGATGGGCCGCCAGGAGGCGAGTGGCTACGGTGTGATGATGACCGTCCGGGAGGCGCTGAAAGAGAGGCAGCTTTCCCCCGCCGACACCATCGCCAGCTTTCAGGGGTTTGGGAATGTCGCCCAACACGCCATCCATTTCTACCAGCAATTGGGTGGCACGGTCCGCTGTGTTTCATGTTGGGACCAGCAAGACCGCGCCGCTTTCACCTACTATAAGGAGAGTGGTATCCAGCTTGACGAACTGCAGGCGGTTGCCAACCAGTTTGGAGAGATTGACAGGGAAAAAGCGGAGGCGCTCGGTTACCGGCGTTTACCCGGTGAGGCATGGATAGAGCAGGAGGTGGACATCCTGGTTCCTGCGGCTATTGAAAACCAGATCACGCGGGAAAATGTCGGGCAGATCAGCCCGCAGGTGAAAATTATTGCCGAGGGGGCCAATGGCCCCACCCATCCGGAGGCGGATGCCATCCTGGACGAGCGGGGGGTGCGGGTCATACCCGACCTTTTAGCCAACGCGGGCGGTGTGACTTGCAGTTACTTCGAGCAAGTTCAGGGCAACATGAATTACTACTGGAGGCGGGAGGAAGTCCTGGGCAAGTTGGATGTCCACATGACGTCCGCCTATCAGGATATAAGCGAGTTCGCCCGCAGTCACGAACTGCGTTTACGCGACGCCGCCTACGTCATCGCGGTCGAACGGGTCGCTCGGGCCTGCCAGGAGCGTGGTTGGGTCTGATAAACTTAACGTCACTGCGAGCCGCTTTGGGCGAAGCAGTCCCCTACTCAGGCAGGGAGATTGCTTCGTCGTCAAAGCCCTCCTCGCAATGACATAAAAAATATTCAAATTGGTATGGACGACGACAAAAACGGCACCAATAGGATATCCACATCTGTTGCCAGTTTCGACAGAGACTTTCTCAACCCTGCCACACCGATCAGTTGCATCGGGGATGGTTCTTATGGAGGGAAAGCCCGCGGCCTGGTCTTTATCCGCGAGGTGTTAAGCGCCGGACTGAATACCCGGGATTTTGGGGGGATAACCCTCGATATCCCTTCGCTTGTCATCGTCGGTACCAGCGTGTTCGATGCTTATCTGGAGCGCAATCGCCTGGTTGAGCTGGCCGAGTCGGACGCGCCGGATGCACATATCGCACGCGCTTTCCAACGCGCCGATTTGCCCATTGAGGTGCTAGGCGACCTGCGGGCCTTGATCGAGCAGGTGCATACCCCCCTCGCAGTCCGCTCATCAAGTCTGCTGGAGGACACCAGGCACGAGCCGTTTGCGGGGGTATACGCCACCAAGATGATCCCCAACAACCAATACGATCCCGATATCCGGTTTCGCCAGTTGGTAGAAGCCATCAAATTTGTTTATGCTTCCACCTTTTTTAGAACCGCAAAAGATTATCGCCGGGCGATGGGCCATCCCGGAAGCGAAGAAAAAATGGCGGTGATCATCCAACAGATAGTCGGCAGACGATATCACAACCGCTTTTATCCGGAGCTGGCGGGGGTTGCCCGCTCCTACAACTACTATCCGATGAAACCTGCCAGACCTGAAGATGGGGTTGTGTACCTGGCCCTGGGTTTGGGGAGGACCATTGTCGAGGGTGGCCCGACCTGGGCTTATTCGCCCACCTATCCGAAGGTTGAGCCTCCATTCTTATCCGTACAAAGAAAGATCAAGGACACCCAAAACGAATTTTGGATGGTCAACATGGGTGAGCCTCCCGAATATAACCCCACCCAGGAAACCGAATACTTACAGCGCGAAAACTTGCTGGCCGCAGAAAAGGATGGCTCCCTACGATACCTGGCCTCCACTTATGAGCCTTTATCGGGGCGGCTTTCTATCGGAACCGGATTCAATGGGCCGCGGGTGCTCACGTTTGCCCCGCTCCTGGTGCTCAAGGAACTGCCTCTGAATGACCTGGTTGTCTCACTGCTTTCGATCTGCGAAAATGCGCTCCACGAGCCGGTCGAAATAGAATTTGCGATGACCTTTAACCCGCATTACTTCGGATTCCTCCAGGTACGTTCGATGGTCGCTCCCGAGGGAGAAGTTGACGTATCCGAGACAGAGTTGAAGGGTGAGCAGGTTCTGTTGGCTTCGGAACACGTATTGGGCAACGGGTCTCTGGAGTCCATTCAAGACATTGTTTATGTCAAGCCGGAAACTTTCACGCTTCAACACACCCGGGCCATTGCGCCAGAGGTCGAGGCCTTCAATAGAAAACTGATCGCCCAAAACTGCCCTTATTTGCTGGTCGTATTCGGCCGGTTGGGAACGACCGACCATTGGCTAGGCATCCCGGTTAACTGGGGGCAGGTGAGTGGTGCAAAAGCAATCGTCGAGGCCACTCAGGAAAACGTCCGTGTCGAACTCAGCCAGGGTTCGCACTACTTCCACAATCTCGTCAATCTCGGCGTGTTTTACTTCACGCTGCCTTTTACAAACCCATATGCCATTGATTGGGATTGGCTGAACAGGCAGGAGATTGTCGAGGAAACGCAGTACATCCGGCACGTGCATCTTCGTCATCCATTAAAGATCAAGGTGGATGGACGCCACAGCCGGGGTGTGATTCTCAAAGGTTGAAGGATGAGAGTACAGAAACCCATCGAAAAGTTAATCCACGAATTGAAGGAACGGGCGAAGGAACTGAACTGCTTGTACCAGGTTCAGGAGCTTTTAAACGCACCGGGTATCACAATAGACGAAATCTGCCAGGGGATTATTCGTGTTCTTCCCCCCGGATGGCAATATCCGGATGTGTGCCAGGCAGAGATTATTCACGCGCGGAAAACCTTCCAATCGCCGGGGTTCCAGGTAACTCCCTGGATGTTGAGCGCCGATATTATGGTTCAGGATCAGGTAGTAGGCCGGATCAGCGTGTATTACACCGAAGAGCGGCCGCTCTCGGATGAAGGGCCGTTTTTAAAGGAAGAACGAAAGCTGATCGAGGCCATCGCCGAACAGTTTGGATTTACCATCCTGCACCAACAGCTCCGGCAAGTTTTCCAGGAACAGACGAATCTGGTAAAGGAGCAAAAAAGTGAGTGGAAGGTCATCCTCGATTTGCTCAGGCGTACCGATCCTGGATTATTGATGCGCCTGTCTCGCAAGATGATCAATTACCTGGGTTGGAGTGGGGTCAAGGAGGCCGAGTTGCTGCTGGAACGTTTCGGGCCGGCCCACCCGGCAAACGGGGATTTGCCGGATGCCAACCGTCCTTTCTCACCACAAGCCTCCAACGGCCTCCCCACAATGATTGAAGAGGTTTTTACCATTGCCAGCCGGTACCTGTCCCAGGCCTTGATCCTCGATAATCTCCAGAAATGGATCAGAGAAGACCAATCTGGTTTCTTGATCCATGTACTGGCGAACCCGGGTTCCTCGCTCGCAGAGATCAGCGCTGCCATTGAACGATATCATCTGCTCGCCAGGCAGAGTCTCGATTTGACAGAATCGCGAGAAAAATGGTTCCGAGTAGCCCTCATCCGGCGCATTTTGAGCGACCAGCCCGAATTTATCCGCGTCGCGAAAAAATACCTTGCCATGGATGACTTCAGCGATTTTATGCACCGCGTGATTTATCCTGCTGACAGCCATGGCAGGTTGGGGGGAAAAAGTTCTGGCTTGTTCCTGGCCGCGCAGATTCTCAAACGATCTGAACGGCAGACAGATTTGCTCAACACGGTCAAGACGCCTAAAACCTGGTACCTGACCTCGGATGCGATCTTCTACTTTATGAATGAAAACAACCTGGAGGACATCCTCGAACAGAAATACAAGGAACTGAGGCAAATCCGCCACGAATACCCATATATTATCCATCTTTTTAATAATTCACGCCTGCCACCGCAAATGGCAAAAGGGTTGTCCATGGCCCTGGATGATTTTGGCGACGTACCCTTGATCGTACGCAGTTCCAGCGTGTTGGAGGATCGAACAGGGGCTGCTTTTGCCGGAAAGTACAAGAGTCTGTTTATTGCCAACCAGGGGACGAAGGAAGAACGTCTGGCAGCCTTAATCAACGCGATCACCGAGGTGTTCGCCTCCATGTTCGGGCCTGACCCCATCGAGTACCGCTTCGAGCACAGTCTGCTAGACAATCACGAAGAAATGGGGATCATGATCCAGGAAGTTGTGGGGACTCGTGCGGGCGATACCTATTTCCCTGCGTTTGCAGGGGTGGCTTTCAGTGAAAATGAATTTCGCTGGTCGGAGCGTATCAAGCGGGAAGATGGTTTAGTGCGTTTCGTCCCCGGGCTGGGGACGCGTGCTGTGGATCGCATAAGCGACGATTATCCGATTTTGATTTCCCCAGGACAACCCAGGCTGCGGGTGAACGTCACACCGGAGGAAATCGTACGCTATTCTCCCAAAAAAATGGACGTGATCAACCTGAAAACGCGAACCTTTGAGACTGTCGAGATTCCTGCGCTGCTACGCGAATGTGGCCGGGATTATCCCCTCGCTAACCAGATTTTCTCTCTGATCAAGGAAGATCACCTTCAGCAACCCGGCGGCATGGGGATCGACTTCGAAAAGGAGGAGGTCGTGGTGACTTTCGACGGATTGGTCAACCGCTCCTCGTTTGTGGGGCAGATTCAGGCCATTTTAAGTGTGCTGCAGGAAGCGCTGGGCCACCCGGTGGACATCGAATTTGCCCACGATGGGACGCATTTTTACCTGCTCCAGTGCCGGTCGCAGAGTTATAGCGAAGATTTTCTGCCCGCGGCTATCCCTTCGGAAATCCCCCCTGAACGTTTCCTATTCTCTGCCCACCGCTACCTCACAAACGGGATGATCCTGGATATTACCCATGTGGTTTATGTGGACCCACAACAGTATGCTGAGCTAGATGATTATCAAGATTTGCTCGCCGTCGGGAGCGCGATTGGCAGGCTCAACCAACTCCTGCCCAAACGGCAGTTCATTCTCATCGGCCCAGGCCGGTGGGGCAGCCGAGGAGACATTAAATTAGGCGTCAGCGTGACGTATTCAGACATCAGCAACACGGCCATGCTGGTCGAAATTGCTCGTAAACAAAGAGGATACCAGCCGGAACCCTCTTTCGGAACGCATTTTTTTCTGGATTTGGTCGAAGCCTCGATCCGGTATCTTCCTCTGTATCCAGATGACCCGGAAACAGTTTTCAACGAAACATTCTTCACCCAACAGCGAAACCTCCTGCCAGACCTCTTGCCGGACTTCGCCTATCTTGGCCAGGTGATCCGGGTCGTTCAGGTATGTGAGGCTACCGGTGGCCTGACCCTGCACGTGTTGATGAATGCCGAGATCAACAAAGCGGTGGCCATTCTGGCAGAATCCCAGGGCATGGTTGAGTTAGAGCAGGGGAAACATACACTGGAAAGTGACACAATCCCCTCCGATGTTCACTGGCGGTGGCGTCTGCAAGCCGCCGAGACCATCGCCGCTCACCTGGAACCGGAGCGTTTTGGCGTCAAAGGAATCTACGTCTTCGGCAGCACCAAAAATGCGACTGCCGGCCCGGCCAGCGATATCGATCTCCTCATCCATTTCCAGGGTACACCTGAGCAGCGCCAGGAATTGCTGACCTGGCTGGAGGGCTGGAGCTTGAGCTTGAGTGAAATGAACTACCAGCGCACGGGCTTTCAGACGGCTGGCCTCCTGGATATTCATCTCGTCACGGATGAGGACATTCGACACCGCACCAGCTACGCCGTGAAGATCGGGGCCGTTTCGGATGCAGCGCGCCCGCTGCTGATGGGCAAGGCCTACAATCATTTGCAGACCAACACTGGGGATTAGATCAGTTCCCGCGTTGCTTGTTCTGGGGTCTCCAGGTCAAAACGCACCAGCGCAAGTTCCGGCCCGTCATGGGCTGCCGAAAAAATCCACGTCCGCCCAATCCGTTCTTTCCAAACCCCTGTGAGCCGCGGCGATTCGTGGATGTGACCATGCAATGTAATCAGAGGCTGCCTTTTCTCGATCAGTCGCCGCACGGCGATACTGCCCACATGCACATCCAGCGGCATACCGTCCACCGACTTTCCGTCCAAAGCCGCCCGATCCAGGGTAGTTTTGTACGGTGGTGTGTGGAATAACAAAACGGCCTCCGACAGGTTCTCGTTCCCAACCAAATCGTCCAGATCAGCTTGAATGGTCGTGAATTTGATCCGGTTTTCGTCCACCGGAACCGAGCGCCACCCGTCCTCCGGGGATATGCAGCCGGGTTCCACATGCCGGGAGACATCATATTTTTCCCAATCCTTCAACAGAAAAGGAGTAGGGGGGACGAAAGCATAGCCGTAAACGGGGAAGTGCTGAAAATCCACTCGCCGGCCGGGGATGTATACCCATAAATGACGATTTTCCCCTTCTATCAATGACCCTTCAACCGAACGCGGATCATCATTCCCCAAGATGATAAAAATCTGGGGATACTTCGCTCCCAGGGTTTCTCTTACCTCCTCGAACCCTCTCATTAAAACCTCTTGAACAAAACGCCGGAAAGCATCCGATTCAGACGCAAATGAAATCAGGTGGGAGGGCAGCAGGTCCCCTCCCAGGAAAACTGCTTCTGGTTGCTCGCGCTCAATGATCGAGAAAAGCGTCTGGTAGCGGGATAGACTGCCGTGTAAATCAGAGGCGAAGAAACATAGACTCATGATTGACAAATTATAGTTCCATTCCTGTGGAAATGACCCGAAAAAAAGGGGTGGAAAACTTCGTTTATTCGGGGTGTACACCCCCACGCACCCCTTTTTTTCGGAGATTCATCTGCCTAAGCCTGAGCCGTTACCTTCTGTCTAAATAGATTTTTTATACATTGCCCCAGCTTTTTAATGCCTTCTTGATGCGCGATATGGTATCGTGTATTTAGAGGTACGCTATCAATCGAGGGGTCCGATACGTCGCCAGCCATAAAAACCAAAGACCCCTCCATGGTTTTTTGAAGGTAACTGCCCAGGCTAAGAAAGAAAGTTCCCCAATCCCCTTCCTGGCTGAGTAGTTGCTTTCGAAGAAGGAGTAAAAAAATGAGCATTATCCAAGAAGTGATTGCCCAGGTTCAAGAAAAGGATCCTGGCCAACCAGAATTTCACCAGGCGGTCAAGGAGGTCCTGACCACCCTGGAACCAACCGCTGAAAAACATCCAGAATACGTGAAAGCGAAAATTTACGAGCGGGTTGTCATCCCAGACCGGATTATCATGTTCCGTGTTCCCTGGATGGACGAGCATGGCGAAGTTCAGGTCAATCGCGGATTCCGCGTCCAATTCAACAATGCCATTGGTCCTTACAAGGGTGGATTGCGGTTTCACCCCTCCGTAAACCTGGGCATCATCAAGTTCCTGGGTTTCGAACAGGTCTTCAAAAACGCACTTACCACGCTGCCTATGGGCGGCGGCAAAGGAGGCTCGGATTTTGACCCCAAAGGCAAATCAGACACCGATGTCATGAACTTTTGCCAGGCTTTCATGCGTGAACTTTTTCGCTATATTGGGGCGGATCGCGATGTGCCTGCGGGCGACATCGGGGTCGGTGGACGAGAGATTGGCTATCTGTTCGGGTTCTATAAACGGATTGTCAATGACCACACCTGCGTTCTGACGGGAAAAGGGCCAGAGTACGGCGGCAGCCTGATCCGTCCAGAGGCCACCGGGTATGGCGCGGTGTATTTCGCCGCAGAAATGCTGGCAACCCGTGGGCTGGAGATTGCAGACAAAACAGCGGCGGTGAGCGCTTCCGGCAACGTCGCGCAGTATACGGTCGAGAAGTTGATCGAACTGGGCGCAAAAGTGATTACGCTGTCGGACTCGAACGGCACAATCGTAGATGAGGCCGGGATTGATCGGAAGAAACTGGATTTCGTATTGAATCTGAAAAACTATCACCGTGGCCGGATCAGCGAATATGCAGACTGTTTTAATGTCCCGTACTTTCCGAATCGGAGCGTATGGGATGTCATACGCGAGCAGAGCCTGCACGTTGACTTAGCCTTCCCATCTGCCACAGAAAATGAGATTGATGGATTCAATGCTGAAGCCCTGGTAAAAAACGGCTGTACCTGCGTCTCCGAAGGGGCCAACATGCCCTCGACCCTGGACGCCATCCACGTTTATCAAGCGCACAACGTTCTGTACGGCCCGGCCAAAGCCGCTAACGCCGGAGGGGTTGCTGTCTCCGGCCTGGAGATGTCGCAAAACAGTATGCGCCTGTCCTGGACTCGTGAGGAGGTGGATGACAGGCTGTACAAGATTATGAAAAGCATTCATAAAGCCTGCCTGGATGCCGCCGAAGCTTACGGGCGTTGTGGCGATTACCTGATGGGCGCGAACATTGCCGGTTTTACAAAGGTAGCAAACGCCATGATGGCCTATGGCGTAGTCTAGGATTAGTAAATCAAACGTGCAACGTACGGACTTCCGAAGTTTTACAAAAGGCATTCCATCAGCGCCGATGTTCCAAACTTCGGAAGTCTGACACCCCGAAGGGATTCCATGATGATTGGCGATCAAATTGACCAGACCCTTACCGATCAAATGGTCGAACGCGCCATCGTTGCGTGCGCCGAAGCGCATTTCGCAGGGGACACGCGGAGGGCACGTCACGCTTTGTTGCAAGGCCAGTGCGAACATTGTAAATGTGTCTCCGATTGCCTGGTGTCCCAAATTTGCGCGTATCTTGGACAGATGGACAAGACTTTAAAAGCCATCTACCAGTACGAACCGGATACCACACACCCCAACGAATTGAAGGAACACATGGGGATTAACCTGGTGGCCTGGGTGGAGCGCAAAAGCGCGGCCTTCAGTGCATTGGTCAACACGCTCGAGACTTTTCTTGCAGCCAGCCAGCGGCAAATGGGTTGCGTTAAGGCCGATACCAGTTGTTTCGTTCTCGATATCCAAATGGTGGATGACCGCGATGTCCAGGAATGTCGTGGTCATGCCATGTTCGTTGAACATCCGCGCCTTCAATCAAAATTGGTCTGGTCACACCCGACCCAAACCGAACCCGCCAGTCCGAAAAGACTCCCTGAACCTTCCCGTGTAGCGTTCGCCCTCCCCGATTCTTTCGATCCAGAATTGATCCCTGAAAGCCGGTTAATCGAGCATGCTTTGTCCATTGAACGGGTTCCGCTGGAGAGCCGCATGGACCTGGAACACCATCTGACCGAATTAAAGGTCACGCTGATCCGGCGGATGATCAGTGACCAACTCGCCTACATCAATATCGCCAAGCATTGGTTTGACATTGGAGATTTGGCAAATATCTACAACCACCGCCTCGGCTTCGGAAAGATAGGAGGGAAAGCGGCCGGGATGCTCCTGGCTGCCCGGATTCTGAATGAGGTGGCCGATGAAGAAATCCGGTCGTGTGTATCCATCCCCGAAACGTATTTCTTGGGCGCCGACACGATTTATATCTTCATGGCGATGAACGGCCTCATGTATTGGAATGACCAGAAGTACAAACCAGAAGAACAAATCCGGGAAGAGTATCCCCAAATTCAAACTGAGTTCCAGGCCGGTAGCTTTCCACCAGAGATCCTGGCCGAATTGAAGGAGCTGCTCATAAACGTTGGCCGTCAGCCGCTGATCGTCCGATCTTCCAGCCAGTTAGAGGATAATTTTGGAACAGCTTTTGCTGGAAAATACGACAGTTTCTTTTGTCCCAATCAGGGTACACCCGAAGAAAATCTGAAAGCCCTCACGCGTGCAATCTCCCGCACTTATGCCAGCACCTTGAATCCAGGCGCATTGTTGTACCGGCGCAGCAAAGGGCTACAGGATTACGATGAGCGGATGGCTGTGATCATCCAGGTTGTGCAGGGCAGCACGTTTGGCCGTTACTACCTGCCGCTGGTTGCCGGGGTAGCCTTCAGCCACAACCTTTACCGGTGGTCGCCTCAGATCCGGAGCGAGGATGGTTTTGCACGTTTGGTTTGGGGCTTCGGAACGCGAGCCGTACAGCGTGTTGGGAACGACTTTCCCCATCTGGTCGCGTTAAGCCACCCCACCCTGCAACCCGACTCCTCGGTAGAAGCAATCTGCCGTTACTCCCAGCAATATGTAGATTTAATTGACCTGGAGGAGAATGACTTCAAGACCCTCCCCATCCATGCAGTGCTGGAACCGCATTACCCTGGACTTCGCTTACTTGGGCAATTGGCGAAGAATGGATATCTTTCCATGCCCCGCACGCGCATGCTCAAGGCCGAAATTCCCTATTTCATCATCACTTTCGACGAGTTGCTTCGGAATACCGCGTTCCCCAGGCTATTAACGCGCATTCTGCGTTTGTTAGAGGCGCATTATCATAAGGCGGTTGACGTAGAGTTCACTGTTCGTGCGAGCGATCTGCAATCGTCGCAACCTGATGTTCAAATTGTTTTACTCCAATGTCGTCCGCAGAGCCAGCTTCAAAGCAAGATATCGGAGCAGTTGCCGGATAAGATTGCCTCCGAGGATATCGTTTTCTCCACGAAGTTCATGGTGCCACAAGGGAGTCTGGCCGATATTCGCCACGTGGTTTTTGTGGAACCAGAGGGCTATTTTGCCCTGGCGACACCGGCTGAACGCCAGGAAGTGGGACGGGTAGTGGGTCGTTTGAATAACCGATTAGGGAACAAGCAGTTTATCTGCGTGGGGCCGGGGCGCTGGGGGACCAACAATCTCGATCTGGGGGTTCCGGTCACTTACGCGGATATCTGTAACGCAGGCGCTTTGGTTGAGATGGCAGGAGGAGACGTCAGCCCGGCTCCTGAGGCCTCGTTAGGGACACACTTTTTCCAAGACTTAATGGAGGCGGAAATCTATCCCCTGGTTATTTGTCTGGATGATGAGCGCGGCCTCTTGAACAGGGATTTCTTTTACAACACACCCGGCTGCCTTGAAAAGTATTTACCAGAAGGTAATCCAGCACCTTCCTGTGTGCGTCTGATTGAAATTCAAACCTACCGGCCTGAGTATCATCTGCAAATCGTGATGGATAGTGAGCGAAGTCTGGCGATTGCTTATCTGGTTTCCGGCAGTTGAAAAGGCGCGGTGCGTTGCTGATGAATTTGCCGCAGCCATGCCAAGAACATCCTCAGGAAACCTGAGCCGGCCGGATACAGGCC
>DATDOR010000317.1:0-7842 GCA_035293165.1 Anaerolineales bacterium
TGCAGGGTTTCGTCCACATGTATGTCCCAGACGGTTTCTTGCAAAGCGAGTAAATCATCTATAGAGGCAACGGCCTGGAGCGTATTGATCGGGTGCGTGCGCCGCAGGTTGAGCATGATCGTCCGTTCATCTGTAGGGGAAGGATAGCCCAGAGAAACGCGCATTAGAAAGCGGTCGAGTTGGGCTTCCGGCAGCGGGAACGTGCCTTCGTACTCGATAGGGTTTTGGGTCGCCATGACCATGAACGGGCGAGGAAGCGGGCGGGAAACGCCTTCCACCGTGACCTGTTGTTCCTGCATAGCTTCTAGCAGGGCCGATTGGGTGCGCGGGGTGGCCCGGTTGATCTCGTCAGCGAGGAGGATATTAACAAAAACCGGGCCAGGGCGGAATTCAAAATCGTTCGTTTGTTGGTTGAAGATCGAGACGCCCAGGACATCATTCGGCAGTAGATCAGGGGTGCATTGCAGGCGTTTGAACTCCCCACCCAGACTGGTAGCGAGGGCCCGCGCGAGCATGGTTTTCCCTACGCCGGGCACGTCCTCGAGCAGAACATGGCCTTCGATAAATAACGCGGCAAGCAGAAGTTCGATGCTCTCACGCTTTCCGACAATGACTTTTTCGACGTTATGGATGATGGTTTCGGCGAGGGATTGGAGGGTGGTCATTTTACTGGCTCTGCTCCCGGAATCGTACAATCTACTGCCGCATCACGGCCAGGCTGATCTCCGGGCGTTCGCGCATTGGTCAGGACTACGGCTGTTAAGGTTTTCGGGTGTGATTGCCATTGCGTCCGGATCATCGAGCAAACCCACAGACTGCTATGTGCTGGTTATTTTACTCGTCATGTTTCCACAAAATTTTTCCCATAATTCTTCATTCTCAAACAAGCCTGCGATTTCTTCGAGGACGGTAAACGCCTTCTGGCGCTGTTCAATGGCTTCCTCATCTTTGCCGAGGGCGGCGAGGGCGCGGGCGGCTCCTGCGCGGGCTTGCCAGATATAAGGGCGCATTCCCATCTCCAGGGCAAAGGATTCAGCCTGGGTGTAGTGTTCAATGGCCGTTTCCAGTTCACCCCGCGCGGCTGAGATTTTTCCCTGGTTCAGGAATATGAAGGGGTAATGGCTTTTCATGCCGCGTTCGTAAGCGTAGGCACGGGCCTCGGCAATTTTTTCAGCCGCTTTGTCCAGGTTGCCGCGTTCCATCGCAATGAGGGCAAGGCCTGCCAGGTAACGCGGGGTTTCGAGTAACTGGAAAAGACTTGGAGACTCCAGACCCTTTTGCAAAAGTTTTTCGGCCAGATCAGTCTTGCCAATTTGCAATGCACAAAGACCAGCATCGGCGTAAACCGTCCCCCCACCCAGAGCGGCCATGGGATTATCCATCATGTCCAAGACATGTAAATGATATTCGACCGCCTTATCTCCATATTCTGGACTGATCTCCAGGTAGACCATGCCGAGCGCGCCATAGGGATGCACGGCCGCGAAAGGTATAAAGTCTTCAACGGGTTTTGCGACTTTTAGGGAATATTCATGCCGTTCGAGTGCTCGTTCGTAGTCCCCGCGCATTTGGGCGATGAGCCCCTGCCCCCAGGTCGCGTAAATGAGTTGCTGCACTGCGCCGATTTGTTCACAGATCAGAACCGTTTCGTCGGCAGCTTTTTGGGCCGCGTCCAGATCTCCCTGGCCGAAATGGTAGAGGAAGGCGGAAAGCAATAGCCCGGCTTCATGGTGCCGGTCGCCAATTTCCCGCGAAATGGCAAGCCCCTCCTGGATGGATTCCCAACCCTGCTCGAAGAGGGTCATAAAAAGCTGGGAGTTGGCGATATGTTCCAAACCCATGACAATTTGTTCCTTAACCCCTAATTCTTTGCCCAATGCGACGGTTTCGTCCATGTAACGGACGACGCCTTCAAAGTCGGCGGCAGCAGTACACATCATGCAACGCACGAGGCTGAGTTCGGAGACGCCGAATTTGTCTTCGTTGCCGCGCGCAATGGAATCCGCCTCAGCCAGGTAGGTGTTGGCGGTGTCGAAATTACCCATGTATAGGGAGGTGACCAGAGCGAGTTTGTTGAGGGCAGAGACTTTCATGGAGTCGTCGGTGTTTGTGTTCGCAGCGGCGTACATTTTTTGATAGGTTTCAACAGCCTCGGGGATTTGTTGGGCAAATGTGAGGGCATTTCCCAACCCTTCAAAGGCGCGGCGCAGCAGGGGGAGGTTATCTACCCGGTCGAGCAGGGTGAGCGATTGGCGATAGAACCCGATGGCTTCCGGAGTGGCGTAGGCGTGGGCGGCGCGTTCGGCAGCAGTGAGCAAATACGGGAGGGAGCGGGCCAGTTCCCGGGCTTCAATAAAATGGCGGGCGATTTCGGCGACCCGGTCGGGTTCGTTTTTTTCCAGACATTCCGCTACCATCCGGTGCAATTCCCGGCGTTTTTTGTGCAGCAGGGATTCGTAGGCGGTTTCCTGGGTCAAGGCATGTTTAAATGTGTACAAACGTTGCGGGATACGAGCCTTTTCGCGCACGAGCTCCCGGCGCTGTAAATCGGTCAGGGAGCTGTCGAGAATTCCACCCAGGTGGTGATGATCCATCTCGTAAATTTCGTTCAGAATATTGTATTGAAACTCCCTTCCAATGACGGAGGCGGTCTGGATGATTTGTTTTTCATCATCCTTGAGGCGATCCAGGCGAGTGTTGATGACGGCGGCGAGGGTATCCGGGACGGAAATGTTTTCAATCTCTTTCGTCGTACGCCAATGGCCATTTACCTGAACGACCAATCCGGCATCCAGCAAGGAGCGGATGACTTCCTCCACAAAGAAGGGGTTGCCTTCCGATTTGTCGAGAATGAGTTGACGAACGCGCGGGGGTAAATCTTCCACATGGAGCAGGTTGGCAACCAATTCGCGGGAACTTTCCTTGTCCAGTGGTTGGAGTTGGATAGTTTTGTAGCGATGGGCAAAATTGCGTTGTGCAGTCTCGTGAAACCGCCAGGAGGGTTCCTGACGCCGAGGACGAAAAAGGGTGATCAGCAATACGGGAACACGATCCGTCAGGGGGAGAAGGGATTCGAGCAAATCCAATGAGGAGGGATCAATCCAGTGAATGTCATCAATGGCCAGAACAAGGGGTTGATCCTGGGCTAAATACTCCAGATAATGGGCGACGGCTTGAAAAATGCCCCCACGTAGTCGAGGCGGTTCCAGGTAACGAATACGTTCGTTGTCATAGCCGGAAGGGGTAACTTCGAGCAACGAGGCAATGAATGGAGCTAGCCGGTTACCGTGCTCTGGCAACAACGTTTCGATTTGCGATTTAATCACGATGTATTTTTCGTCGTTGGTTTGCTCGTTTTGGAGAGAAAAACTTTCATTGAGGAGGTCTATAAATGGTGCATAGGGTGTCGTATTTTCATAAGAAAGCGAACGGCCCTCCAACCAGTGCAGACTGATTTTGCCGCCCGTTACAGGCGTCGGTTCTTTGCGTAACTCGGCAATCAGGCGGGATTTACCCAACCCCGCTTCACCCATCAAAGAAATAATTCCACCTCGCCCTTGCCGGAGTTCGATAATCGCGCCACGCAGGGTGTGCATTTCAGCATCCCGCCCGACCAGAGGGGAATCTAACCCTTGAATTCCGCGCAGTTGGCCGCGTTCGGTTTTTACCCCAAGCACTCGATAGGCTTGAACTGGTTCAGCTTTTCCTTTCACTTCGATGCCCCCTAGATTTTCAAAGTCGAAGAGTGGGGCAATCTGCTTGTAGGTGGGTTCAGCGATCCGCACCGTGCCGGGGTCTGCGGTCTGTTCCATCCGCGCGGCGAGGTTGATAGCATCGCCTAGCGCGCTGTATTCCATGCGCAAATCCGAACCTACCGCGCCGACTACAACGAGCCCAGTGTTAATGCCTACACGCACATCAATCTCCAGGCCCCAATTTCTTTTTACTTTTTCGTTGTAAGGCTGGATGCTCTGGACGATTTCCAACCCTGCGCGCACGGCCCGTTCAGGATCATCTTCATGTGCAATCGGCGCGCCAAAAAAGGCCAGGATAGCATCGCCCATGAGCCGGGCAATTGTGCCTTCATATTTGTAGACGGGTTTGATCATGTGCTCAAATGCGCCATTGATAATCTCTGCCCACTCTTCAGGGTCGAGTTGGCTAGCCGCGGCCGTGGAGCCTTTCGTGTCACAAAAGAGCATGGTTACGATGCGACGTTCACCTTCCATGACTTGAGCTGCGCGGGCGGATTCGAGTTTGGAGAGCAGTTCTTTGGGAATGAATTGTTCGAGTGGGGAGGAAGATGGGGGAGAAGGAGCAGGGGAGATCAGGGGTAGGGAAGAGGGGGGGACCGCGGGGTCAGCCAACTTGTGGCCGCAGTTGAAGCAAAAACTCGCGTCAGGGGGCAGTTCTGTGCCGCATTCCGGGCATTGAAAGACCAGTTTCGAGCCACAGTTCATGCAGAATTTGGCTTCTGGCGGATTTTGGGTTTGACATTTTGGACAATCCATCGCATGGCTCCTGGCTAGATAATATCTATTTTTTCGGGTCCATTCCACTCTGGGCTGAGTAGTTAAATAGCTACAAGATTTTTAAGAATGATAACACACCAGATTATTGGGGGAGTGTTAGAATTTGACCCGATGAAAGTGCAAAATTTACCAAATTTTGACCGGATCAGTACGTTGGCAGCTACAATACTCCTGGCGTATGCGATGGGGCGGTTTGTGGATTTGCCCGCACGAACACTTGAACTGGTGGTGTTAGGGGTTTATTTCGGGATTGAACTCAATGCCAGAACTGTCGTGGCGATCTTCGTCGCCGGGTTGACGGCTTCTGGGGCGGATTGGCTCATCCGGCAACATCCCGAATTTTCAGGCCGAAGTACGCTTCAACACTGGTTTCTCCCTGGGCTGACCGCACTTGTGCTCGGCCAGACTTTGAACAATTTGCCCTCAGGAGTGTTGTGGGGAATTGTGTTCACGATTGGGGCAGGGCTGTTGTTACTCGTGCTGGTGGCTGAATATATTGTCGTAGACGCGAAGGATGCGAATTATCCGGTCGCGGTTGCAGGGTTGACGGCGCTTTCTTTCGCTTTATTTCTGGTGTTGGCAATCACGCTCAAAAACAGTGGCGTACGTTTAATCTATCTGGTTCCTCCGCTCGCATCGTCTTCCGGGTTGATCAGTATCCGCTACGTTTATCTGCGCTTGAATCTGCAAAATAATTTCACGGAAGAAAACGCGCGGATGGCTTTCTATGCTGCGATTGCAATCGCCGTGATCGCCGGGCAACTGGCAACCGCTTTGCATTATTGGGCTTTGAGTCCGATTGGGTTTGGATTGGCTTTGCTGGGGCCTTCCTACGGGTTGACCAACTTCGTCGGCAACCTGACGGATGGAAGAAGTGTTCGCCGTGCAGCCATTGAACCGGCTTTGATTTGGCTTGGCATCTGGATGATTGCTATTTGGTCACAAGGATAAACGATGCGAAAACAAATGTTTATTACCCTGTTCATATTCTCGATCCTCGCGCTTTCCGGATGCGCCAGCTTGCGCCCACCGGAATTCCACGGGGCATCGTACACCAATCCTGCTCCTCCCCCGAACTTCACCTTACCTTCGACCCAGGGCGGTGAATTCACCTTGAATGAGCAAAAGGGTATGGTTGTGCTTCTTTTTTTCGGCTACACCTACTGCCCGGATGTTTGTCCAGCCACGATGGGCACAATCAAGGCGGCGCTCAATCAACTTTCTGACGAAGAACGTCAGGATATCACTGTCATCTTTGTAACGATTGACCCTGAACGGGATACCGTCGAACGATTAGGGCAATATCTGTCGAGTTTTAATGCTGGATATGTCGGTGCGGTTCCCACACTGGAAGACCTGGAACAACTCAAAAATGATTACGGTATCGTCGCCGAAAAAGAAGAAATCCAACCCGATGGCAGCTATTTAATGGCACACACCGGACTGGTCTATGTAATTGACCGCACGGGAAATCTACGGGTGGGATTTTTTAGCAATACGACAGCGGATGATATGGAAAATGATATCCGGTTATTGTTGAAAGAATAGGACTACTCTCACCCCAGAGTTCGCCTCGCGAAAACTCCCCTCTCCCAATCGGTGAGCGGAATTTCCCTTACCACTCTGTCAACTTCCAGATTTCCGGTTCATTTTCCCCCGCTCCCCCTCCAATTTCCGCAAAGATTTCCACGGCTTTTTTAAGATGATACATCGCCGCGCTGGGTTGGTTGCTGGCATGGAACAGATCAGCCAGCCGGTTGCGTAAGGCCGCTTCCCGGTGGCGGTCGCCCAGGCGGGCGCACAGGTCGAGGGCGTTTTGGGCCAGTTCCACTGCGCGGGGGTAGTCCTGCTGGTCTTCATACACCAGAGCGAGGTTGTTCAGGGCAGCGATTTGGGCAGGGAGATGATTTTCGGATTCAGCAATTTCTAATGCTTGTTG
Organism: Anaerolineales bacterium; assembly: GCA_035293165.1. Lineage (GTDB taxonomy): Bacteria > Chloroflexota > Anaerolineae > Anaerolineales > JABWBV01 > JABWBV01. Next base: position 6,472 of record DATDOR010000317.1, read on the forward strand.
AAGATGTCCGGCGGCGCGGGGGGGATCCCCCGCCTGGCGGGCGATCATGCCCAGGACGTTGTGCGCCTGCCCGCCTGGGATCGGGTCTGCACCCAGGCGAGAGAGGGCAAGTGCCTCCTCGGCCAGTTCAACGGCTCGGACGTGGTCTCCCTGTCGGGCGCAGGTTCGGCTCCAGTCAGCCAGGGTTTGGGCGCGGAGCTCGCTCTGTTTTCCAGTTGCATCCAGCGCGGATTGGAAATAACTCGTGGCGAGGTCGTAGTCCCCCCGGCGATGGTGCAGGTTGGCGAGTTTGTATTCGATCCGCGCAAGGGAATCGGGGTTGGCGAGGGCGGCAGCAGTTTCGTAGCTGGCGACTGCGGCACGGTAGTCCCCCTGGAGGGTTTGCAGGTCACCGATGGCTTCGTGGAGCGCACAGGGTTCGGGATGTCCCAGCGCGAGAGCAGTTTGGTAGTGGGAGAGACCTTCGGCGTTGGCATAGAGTTTGCGGGCGTGGCCCCCGGCGCGGTGATAATAGATGGCGGCCTCGGCGTCCTGCCCGGCCCGTTGGTAGTGATGGGCAATTCGGGCGGCACTTTCCTCTATATCACGGGATCGATTCATAATCACCTCAGCGACACGACGATGGAGGAGACGGCGACGGGCGAGGCTGCTGTCTTCGTAGACGACAGTGCGAATTTTCTCGTGGGTGAAGTCGTAGGAAAGGGTGAAAGATGAAGGATGAATACCTTCTTTTTGCCGGTATTCTACGAGTAAGCCGCGGGAAAGCAGGGTTTCCAAGCCAGTAATCGTTTCTTCTTCACTGCGTCCGCTGGCATCATGCAGGGTGTTGAATTCGAACGACCGGCCAATGACGGACGCGGTCGCGAGGATTTGCCGCGCGGTTTCATCAAGACCAGCCAGTCGGGCGCGCTGTAAATCTTGCACGCTCGTCAGGAGAGTCCAATCATTTCCCTGGCGGGTGGCAGTTAAGTACTCCACGACGAAATAAGGCAATCCTTCCGTTTCATCGAATAATGTCTGAAGGCGTTCGGGGGTGATGGATTCCACGTCCGCGGCGAGTTTCTCCACATCCGCGAAGGTGAGCCGATCCAGGTTGATTTTCGTTCCCAATCCTGCCCGTTGACTTTCAGCAAGCAAGCCCGTGAGACGGTTGAGAGCACCTTCGTTCCGCCACGCAGTTACGATAAAAACCGGGTAATCTTGCAAGCGGCGGACGAGGTAAATGAGGAGGTCAAGGGAGGCAGAGTCGGCCCATTGCAGGTCGTCAATAAAGAACACGCCGGGTTGAGGACCGGTGAGGAGTTCGAGGAGAATCTGGCGGAGGCTTTCGAAGAGGCGGGTTTGAGAGCTAGATATTGGATACCTGTCCTG
>DATDOR010000318.1:0-3016 GCA_035293165.1 Anaerolineales bacterium
CCTTTTTAAACAGCCGGGGGACGGTTTCGACGTTGTGGTTGAGAATTTCCGGGCGGGCATCCATGACGATTTGCAATGCTTCCAGGCTGCCTTTGAAGTCGGGGATCAGGACCTCGATGGAACAGCCGGGGTGCAAATGGCGTATCCGGCGGATGACCATCGCGAAAATAGGCGCGCCGCCGTCTTTGCGGTCGTCGCGGTTGACACTCGTGATGACGGCGTGGTGCAGGTTCATGGATCTGACAGCCTGGGCAATGCGTTCCGGTTCGAACCAATCCAGGGCATTAGGGACACCGCGTTTGATGTCGCAAAAGCCGCAGGTTCGGGTGCAGACGTCCCCCATCATCAAGAAGGTGGCAGTGCCGCGCCCCCAGCAGTCGCCGAGGTTAGGACACATCGCCTCCTCGCAAACTGTGTGTAAGGATTTAGAACGCATCAATTTTTGGACGCGTTCGTAGTTTTCACCCGATGGAGCGCGTACACGAATCCATTCCGGGCGGCGGAGCGGGCGCGGGGCGCGGGCTACGTCGTCGAGTTTGATGCGGTCACGGGTAGGGGTGTGGGGCATGGGGTCTCCTTTATCGGTAGAGATTGTACTCGAATTCGGTGCTGATCAGATTAAATCAGCGTGTATAATCAGTCTACTTTATCTATTGAAACAATACTCGAAAAAGTGTAACTGCTCAGGCTAAAGCGGAGGAACCTCTATTTCTACTCATAAGGAACTTGCATGACCAACGAGCTCAGTCCCGAACAACGCCAGATTCTGGCCGAGGCGATTAAAGACTTCAACGATAAACTTGTTACTTATAGCATTAATCTTTCCGGGCAGGCGTTTAGCAATGCTTTCCGGCTGGGATGTGGAATCCTCGCCCTGCCCATCCTCATCATTCTGGGCATAGCCTGGGCGCAAGAAAAACTGGATTTTTCCGGTGTCTTTGTCTATTCCTGCGCCGGAGCCGTCATCGCCGCCGCCTTCGCCGCTCTCATCTCCAGCCGAGCCAAACAAATCGCCATCCGCGACAACTACTCCCAAGATATCAACCCCGAAATCGTCCAATTCCTGGCAGACAACCATTTCACCCGCCGCCAATTCGACAAACTCGCTGATGACATCCTCTCCGCCGACGCGCCCCTGCGCGAATATCTTGTCAAACCCTCATCCAAACCTGCATCGGTTGAAACCGACGCCTGACATTGAGGTTCTTTAGGAATTGGCGGGGAGGTCGGCATTAACCACGACAAATCCCAAAGAGCCAACATTGAAAACCCATTTCAACGCATTTAACATTTCAGACACCGATTGAAATCGGTGGGTATCCGAAGAAGAATCAATATGTCCAACCCTGATTTCTCCCCCCTCGACTCCCTCACCTACGAACAAGCCTTCGCCGAACTCCAGACCATCGTCTCCGCCCTGGAAGCAGAGGACCACCCCCTCGAACAATCCATTGCCCTGTTTGAGCGCGGCCAGAAACTGGCCCAACATTGCGCCTCTCTCCTCGACAACGCAGAATTGAGAGTACAACAGCTTACCGAAGCAGATATGTCTGATTGACCACACTGAATATGAAAGAGCTATTTTCCAACAAGATTTTACTTGCCGCTTTCATCGCCTGGCTGATGGCGCAAGTGGTTAAAGTTCCTTTGGAATTTCTTCGTACGCGTAAATGGAATTGGGCTTTACTTCTGAGCACGGGCGGGATGCCCAGTTCCCATTCCACCCTGGTCAGCGCGATGGCTCACGGCATTGGGCTATACCAGGGCTTCGACTCCCCTCTTTTTGCACTTGGATTCATCCTCACCGCGATTGTTGTCTACGATGCGACCGGGATTCGCCGCCAGGCCGGGCTGCACGCCGAACTCATCAATGCTTTCATCAATGATCTGACCACCGGGCATCCTATTAAAGAAGCACAACAAAAACAATTGAAGGAAATTTTGGGACATACGCCACTGGAGGCAATTGGTGGCATCGTGTGGGGGGTAGCATTTGCGACGTTGTTTTGGTCCTTGTGGAATTAAGCAAAAAGCCTTCCGAAATCAACCTCTCAGGAATTTTAGTCAACTAACAAACTCGGAATCTCTTCTGGGTGCTTCGCCACCCGCACATTCGCCGCTTCTAACGCTTTGATTTTCTCTGCTGCGGTGCCTGCGCCACCCTCGACGATAGCGCCCGCGTGACCCATGCGTTTACCTGGTGGGGCGGTCTGTCCGGCAATGAAGGAGACGACAGGTTTGGTCATGTGATTGCGGATGTATTCCGCAGCTTTTTCCTCGTCCGTGCCGCCGATCTCGCCGATCATGACGACTTTGTCGGTCTGGGCGTCCTCCTCGAACATTTGCAGCACGTCAATAAAATCCGTGCCCCGCACGGGATCGCCGCCGATGCCGACGCAGGTGCTCGCACCCATCCTTACCTGCTTGAGGGCGTACAGCACTTCGTAGGTCAGTGTCCCTGACCGGGACACAATGCCGACGTTGCCGGGGATGGCGATGTCGCCAGGAATGATACCCACTTTCGATTCGCCGGGGGTGATCAGGCCAGGACAGTTAGGGCCGACCATGCGAACCCCCTTTTGCCCCAGGTACGCCCGCACCCGCATCATGTCTGAAATCGGAATCCACTCGGACAGGCAGACGATCAGTTTGACACCTGCGTCTGCGGCTTCGTAAATGGAGTCGACGGCGAATTTTGCGGGGACAAAGATCACGCTGGTGTTCGCGCCCGTCGTTTCGACAGCGATTTTAACGGTGTCGAAAACGGGAACTTTGTCGTCTAAAATCCATTGCCCACCCTTGCCGGGGGTCACGCCTGCGACGAGGTTCGTGCCGTACTCCAGCATCAACCGGGCATGGAACTTGCCTTGCGAACCGGTAATCCCCTGACCGACCAGGCGGGTGTTTTTGTTAATTAAGATGCTCATTGTCGGCCTCCTTATGCTGCGCCCTGTGCGGCGGCGACGACTTTTTGTGCAGCGGCTGTGAGTGTTTCCGCTGTACCCATGTTTGCGTT
>DATDOR010000319.1:0-2516 GCA_035293165.1 Anaerolineales bacterium
CGGCCAAACGCTGGCTGGCGCAGCATCATGAACATTTCGCTGACTACTCTGTGAGTTACCTGGGTGACGATTTGTATGCCAATCAACCGTTATGCCAGCTCATTGCCGAAACCTATCGCCAATTTTTCATTTTTGTTTGTAAACCAGAGTCTCACCCAGGTTTGTATAAGTGGATTGCCTTTTTGGCCAAGAACCATGGCATAGAACAAGTCACGCAAAGGCATTGGAAGGGCAAACATGGTGAAATTTGGCAATATCGGTTTGCCAATCAAGTTCCCTTACGCAATGGCAACGATGCCTGGTTGGTCAACTGGCTGGAATTGGTCATTACCCATGAAAACGCCGGTGAAATCCTGTATCAAAACAGCTTTGTGACCAATCACATGATTACGGCCACAAATGTTATTCAGCTTACCCAGATTGGCCGAACACGCTGGAAAATCGAAAACGAGAACAACAATACGCTGAAAACCAAAGGCTATCACCTGGAACATAACTTCGGGCATGGACAACAAGATTTGGCCAATGTTTTGGCAACTCTGAATATGCTAGCCTTTCTCATGCATACCATTCAAGAGATAATTGAACCGGCCTATCAACGATTACGACGAGCATTGGGCGCCCGGAAGACTTTTTTCAATGATTTGCGTGCCTTAACTCGCTATATGGTCTTTGATTCGTGGGATGATCTATTCCTTTTCATGCAAGAGGGCTTGGAGATTTCACCAGAACCGCCCTGATCCCGTTTCAAATTTGGAATTGCTGGATTTTATCACCCACCAATGTTTCTCCCCCATAAACCCGCTATAATACATAAAAACCATTCGCGGTCATCCGTTCTCGCTTGCACTGAGCGGCGAGAAGTTATCGCTAGTCGAAGTGTCCGCGCCCAAAAATTCCATGCCCAAACGCCCCCTCCTCTTCCTTTTTTTTCTCCTCGCCCTCTTCGTTATCCCTTCATCCCTTCGACTGACGACCGTGCACGGTCGCCACTCAGGACTTGCCTTCATCTTTCCGCATTCCGCCCTCGCCCAGGATGACTCCCCCACCGTCCTCGTCCTCACCGCCGATGGGCCGCTGACCCCCGCGATGGGCGAATACCTCCGCCGGGGCATCCGCACCGCTGCACAACAGGAAATGGAAGCGATCATCTTCCGGCTCGACACGCCGGGCGGCAGCCTAGACTTGATGGATGCGATGGTGCAGGACATCCGTGCGAGCGACATCCCCATCATCGTCTACGTCTGGCCGCGCGGGGGGATTGCAGGCAGCGCGGGGACGGTCATCACGATGGCCGGGCACGTGGCTGTCATGGCCCCAGAAACGGCGATTGGGGCGGCCAGTCCGGTAGGGAGCAGTGGAGAAGATTTGGGCGAGACCATCGAAGCCAAACTCAAAGAAGCCACCCGCGCGCAAATCCGTTCGTTGATGGAAGGCCGCCGTCCCCCTGAAGCCATTGCCCTTGCCGAAGATACCATCGAAAACGCAACTGCCGTCACCGCGGCAGAAGCGCTTGAAATTGGCATGATTGATTTTATCGCCCCCGATCTGACGACCCTGCTCGAGCAGGCGGACGGGATGACAGTTTCCACCCATGCGGGAGAGCGCACCCTAAACACCGCCAACGCCCTCACATCGGAATTGACCATCTCCTTCATTGAACAATTGCTCGCGACGTTGACCAACCCCAACATTGTCTTCATTTTGCTCACGTTGGGCGTGCAGGCGATCCTGATCGAGATCAGCAGTCCGGGCGGGTGGGTGGCCGGGTTTATCGGGGTGGTGTGCCTGTCGCTCGCGGCGTATGGATTGGGCGTGTTGCAGGTCAATTGGTTGGGGTTGATCTTTCTGTTGACTTCGTTTGTGTTGTTCGTGTTGGACATCAAAGCTCCTACGCACGGCGCGCTGACGGCGGCAGGCGTGGCGTCATTCATTGTTGGCGCGCTGGTGTTGTTCAACTCTCCTGGCACACCGCAAGTTCAGCGGGTTTCTGTGCCGTTGGTTGTCGCGAGTGGACTTGTCGTCGGCGGGTCATTTTTCGGGATTTTGATGTTTGCCTTAAGATCGCAAAAAGCTCCCGTTCGGACGGGGCAGGAATCGGTTACCGGGCGGGTCGGGACCGCGCGCAGTGAAATCAACCCGACTGGGATTGTCCAATTGACCGGGGAACAGTGGACGGCGGAACTGGCAAAGGGGGAGGAGCCGATTCCCTCCGGGACGCGGGTGCAGGTTGTGTCGGTGGAGGGGGTAAGGGTGATCGTGAAGCGGGCGTAGATTTCGACAGGCTCAACCGGCGCGAACGCTTACACCAAAAGACCCATCACTCACACGAACATTGAGTACATCGCCAGGGGAGACCTGTTCTGCACGGCGGACGACTTGCCCGTCGGGTTGGGTGACGACGGCGTAGCCGCGTTCGAGGGTGGCAAGGGGACTGAGGGAGGCAAGTTGTTGGGTGAGGCCTTCGAGCCGGGTGCGATAGAGTTTCATTTGATGGAAAAAGGCGGTTTCGGTGC
>DATDOR010000320.1:0-3386 GCA_035293165.1 Anaerolineales bacterium
GCAAGAGATCAAATCCATGCCGGGGCAATATCAATGGTCGGTGGATCAGCTCCCCGCCGAAGCCGAGTCCATTGCCCAGTTGGGCATCCCCGCCATCATTTTATTTGGCATCCCCGCCGAAAAAGACCCGGTGGGCAAAGAAAATTTCGCCCCGGATGGGATTGTCCAGCAGGCTATCCGCGCCATCAAAGCGGCTGTCCCGGAATTAGTCGTCATCACCGATGTCTGCCTGTGCGAATACACCGATCACGGCCACTGTGGAATTTTGAACGACGGCGACCACCCCCACTTGCCTGAGGGGTATGTTCTCAACGACCTCACCCTGGACATCCTGGGCAAGGTCGCGGTCTCCCACGCTGAAGCGGGCGCGGACATCGTCGCCCCCAGCGGCATGATGGATGGCATGGTAACGGCTATACGCAAGCTCCTTGACCAAGCCGGATTTAACCATCTGCCCATTCTCTCTTACGCCGTCAAATATGCCTCCGCCTTCTACGGCCCGTTTCGGGACGCGGCGGAATCTCCCCCCAGTTTTGGCGACCGAAAATCTCACCAGATGGACCCGGCTAACGTGCGCGAGGCCCTGCACGAAGCCGCGCTCGACGTTTCCGAAGGCGCAGACATGCTCATGATCAAGCCCGCCCTGCCCTACCTCGATGTTATCCGCCGCGTGCGTGAGACCTTCCCCGAACTCCCCCTCGCCGCCTACAACGTCAGCGGCGAGTACGCGATGCTTAAAGCCGCCGCTGCAAATGGTTGGCTCGACGAACAAAAAGCCATCCTCGAAGCCCTCACTGCGATAAAACGTGCCGGAGCCGACTTAATTTTGACTTACCATGCGAAAGAAGCCTGCGAATGGCTCAAATAACCTGCCTACTTGTCTGCTTGTTTACCTGTCTACCAGGGTACTGATGCCTCAAAGGAACACCCGATGACCCTTGCCTCCCCCCACCCCTCCCTCGCCCCCACCGCGGCGGACGAACGCGCCTACCACGACCGGCGGATGGTTCACGCCGATTTCGACCAGGCCCCGTTTACCATCGCCTGGGAAGTGACCCGCGCGTGTGCGTTCGCTTGCAAACACTGCCGCGCCGACGCCCAACACACCCGCGACCCTGGTGAATTATCTACCAAAGAAGGCTTCGCCCTCATTGACCGCCTCGCCGCTTTTGGCAGTCCCATCCTGATTTTCACCGGCGGCGACCCAATGATGCGCCGGGATTTGTTCGAATTAATCGGCTACGCGACTCAGAAGGGTCTGCGTTGCTCGCTCACCCCCACCGCGACCGCCCTCCCCACCTTTGAACGCCTGCAAAAAGCCCAGGAAGCAGGCGTCCGCCGCATTGCCCTCAGCCTGGACGCCCCCACCGCCGAAGTTCACGATGAATTCCGGCAGGTCAAAGGCTCCTGGGAACGCACGATGAAAATCCTGCACAACGCGAAAGAAGTCGGTCTGAGTGTGCAGGTGAACACCACCGTTTCGTCCTTCAACGTGGATTTACTGCCGGACATGGTTCCATTCATTCAGGAAGTGGAAGCAGTGCAATGGTCGGTCTTCTTCCTCGTCCCAACGGGGCGCGCCCAGGCCCACTGGATGATCTCCCCCGAACAGCACGAAGCGGTCTTCAACTGGCTCTACGACCTCTCGCTAAATGCCCCTTTCGACATCAAAGCCACCGCCGCCCCGATGTACCGCCGGGTCGCTATTGAACGCAAACGGGCTGAGGCGACAAATGGGGAACAGATCACCTTTCAAGGCGCGGGGTTCCAGTACGCCGATGGCCTGCACCGCCCGACCAAAGGCGTCAACGATGGGAATGGTTTCCTGTTCATTTCCCACCTGGGTCAAATTATGCCGTCCGGTTTTTTGCCGGTGGATTGCGGCAACGTCCGGGAACAGGATATCGTGGATGTGTACCGCAATCATCCGGTATTCCGTGATCTGCGTAATTACGAAAACCTCAAGGGCAAATGCCAGGTATGTGAATACCGCGACGTGTGCGGCGGGCAGCGCGGCCGGGCCTATGGCCTGACCGGCGACTACATGGAATCCGATCCAGCCTGCCTGTACGAACCTAAACTAAACGAGGAGGAATGAAAGATGAATTTCAATTGGATAGGTGTGACAGCCGCATTTGCCACCTTTTTCAGCATTTGGTTCGGGCATGTTGCGGTACGCAAAATCGAATTTATGACTGTTCGCCTTTGGATTCCAGTGATAGCCGCCCTGGGATTAGGCGTGACGGTAGAAATGGCAGCCATGTTTAGTGCGAATAAACACCTTGCCACGGCATTTGGCATCATCGGGATCACTCTCTTATGGGACGGACTGGAGTTTTGGCGGCAACAAAAGCGTGTCATGAAAGGTCATGCTCCGGCGAATCCAGACAACCGCCGCCATGCAGAAATCCTTGCCAGGTTTCCCTCGGCAACCACGCTGGATTGGTTAAACCGCAATCCAACTGGAAATTTGCTCTCCCAGCAAGAACTCAGGAAATTTGAAGGAGGTGCGTCATGAGTGGATATGGACTCCTGATCGGATTTGCCACCCTCCTCATTATTGGATCAGGTTTTGTTTGGGTCATTCGGGGGGAATATTACCTCGGGTGCTATTGGTGGCCATATAGTATGGGGTTGGGATTTCTTCTCATCCTTGGCTCTCTTTTTATCAGTTCAAACTGGGGAGCGGCTTTGGCAGGAATTTTTGGGGCTTCTCTTATATGGGGCTCTACCGAACTAAAAGAGCAGGCGGTCCGTGGTGAAATCGGCTGGTATTCATTCAACCCCAACCCCAAACCGCGGCCCCCTTTTTTCAATATTATAAAAAAATGGCCTTTGCCTCACCTGTAAGATCATGAAAAAAACTCTTGTTATTGGCGGTGGAATTGCTGGCCTCGCCGCCGCGTACTACGCTCAACAAAAATTTACGTCCCCGATTTCGATCACCCTGCTTGAGGCAGGACCGCGCTGGGGCGGGAAAATCACAACCGACCGGGCAGAAATCCCCGGCGCGGATGGGAAATTCGTCGTCGAAGGCGGGCCAGACACGTTCATTGTCACCAAACCCTGGGCGATGAAACTGTGCAAAGAACTTGGCATCGCCGACCGCCTGCGCGGCACGAACTCCGACAAAAAAGCAACCTACATCCTTAAAAATGGAAAACTCCACGAACTCCCCGGCGGATTGACCATGATGATCCCGACCGAGTTTGGGCCGATGATCCGCACCGGATTGCTTTCCTGGCCCGAAAAAGTGCGCATGGGCATGGACTTTCTGCTCTCCCCCGCACAAGGCAACGCGGACGAGACCCTGGGCGGGTTCGTGTCCCGCCGGTTGGGCCGCGCCGCGTACGAAAACCTGATCGAACCCCTGATGAGCGGCATCT
>DATDOR010000321.1:0-4004 GCA_035293165.1 Anaerolineales bacterium
GGGATATCCGTCGAAAGCCTTTGAGTTCCATAATGGGTCGGGGGACACTGGGCGCTTGGTGACAGGCGTACACCTGTATCACCTCGTCACCCGCGCTGCAGCCTGTATTCGTGATGTCCACACAAAGTAAGATCGTTTCGCCAGCCTGAACGGTTTTCCGATCCACTTGCAGGTTGCCAATTTCAAACGTGGTGTAACTCAGACCGCAGCCAAAGGGATACAGCGGCGTCCCTCGAAAATACTGGTAGGTATGCCCTTCCGGCCGGTAATCGTCAAAGGGCGGTAAATCGTCTGTAGACCGGTAAAACGTGATCGGCAGTTTGCCGCCTGGGTTGGCCTCCCCAAAAAGCACGTCCGCAATCGCTTCCCCGCCTGCCTGGCCGGGATACCACGCTTCGAGGATGGCTGGGATATATTCATCCGCCCAGGAGATCGCCAGCGCGCTCCCATTCATTAACACCAAAACGACCGGCTTGCCCAACGCATGAATTTTCTTGAGTAAAATTTCCTGGGTTTCTGGCAGGTGGATGTCCGTGCGGTCGCCACCTTTGAACCCCTCGATTTTCGGGTCAATGCTCATTTCCTCGCCTTCCAAATAAGCGGAAAGCCCCATCACCATCACGATCACGTCCGAATCCCGCACCGCCTCGAGTGCTTCCGTTTCAAAGTCACGCATGGGAGCAGCCCACAACAATTGAATTTGGGGATCCAACCCTTTGTTGACAATTTCTAACCGGATGGGATAGGCGCACCCTGCTTCAAGCATGACCTCTTTGGTTTTCCTCAACGGGTGGTGGATCGACTCACTTTTGATGAGCAGATCACCATCCAAATAAAGGTTATAGCTGCTGCAACCATTTGCACCGAGTTTATATTGGCCACTGATGGGGGGGATTAAGACTCCCTCCCACCGGACGCTGAACCGGTCGCCCCACTGCCCGCCGACCGGGGTGGTATCCACCCACACAAAATTGATCTCCGGGTCGAGCCGGGACAGGGCGGCGTCGCCCTTGCAGTTTACGCCCTCGAAATAAGTACCCCGCAGTCCGAACTCTACACTCGACGCGGATGGACGCAAACAATCAGACGGGATGACCTGTAGAGGGGGCATCCACCGGGTAATTTCGCATCCCTGGGCATGAACCACTTTCGTACTGGGGGAAACCCTATTCCGGATCGCTTCAAGCGGGGATATCATCTTGAAGGGTGTACCGTTGTAATTTCCCAACATTACAACCGGATCATCGGCGTTGGGGCCAATCACGGCAATCGAGCGAATATCCTTGCTGAGTGGAAGCAAGTTGTTCTCATTTTTTAGCAAGACGATGGATTCTCTGGCCGCTTGCAGGGCAAGACCTTGATGCTTGGGGGAGTTGATTACTTCGTAGGGAACTTGGGCATATGGGACTTGCTCAACCGGATCGAACATCCCCAGACGGAAACGGGCGGTCATGAGACGTTCCAGGGCGGAGTCTATTTCGGTCCCTGTGATCAGTCCCAATTCCACCGCCTCATTGAGCGCGCCGTAGACGATGCCACATTCCAGATCGCACCCATTTTTGACGGCAAGCGCGGCCGCCTCAGCACGGGTCTCGACGACTTTGTGATGGGCGAAAATGTCATAAATCGCCCCGCAATCGGAGACCACATACCCTTCAAACCCCCATTCCTCGCGCAGGATTTTTTCAAGCAAGGTGGGACTGGCGCAGGCGGGTTCGCCATTCACCCGGTTGTATGCCCCCATGATCGAGGCGGCTTTGGCCTCCTTGATGCAGGCTTCAAAGGCGAACAGGTAGAAATCGCGCATCTCACGCTCACTGATTTGGGCGTCAAAATGGTGACGGTCAGGTTCCGGGCCGCTGTGGACGGCGAAGTGTTTGGGAGTAGCGACGAGTTTAAGATAGTCGGGATCATCCCCTTGCAAGCCTTGGATGAAGGCCACCCCCATTTGCGCGGTCAGGTAGGGGTCTTCGCCGTAGGTTTCCTGGCCGCGTCCCCAGCGCGGGTCGCGGAAAAGGTTGATGTTGGGAGACCAGTAAGTCAGGCCGGAGTAAATGGTGCGGATGCCGAGGCGAATGGCGGTGTGGTGTTTCGCGCGGGCTTCGTCGGAGATGGCGGTGGCGACCTGGTGCATCAGCTCGGGGTTCCAAGTTGCAGCCAGGCCAATTGCCTGGGGGAAAACGGTCGCCCCGCCCGCCCGGGCCAGTCCGTGCAGCCCTTCGTTCCACCAGTTATAGACAGGGATGCCAAGCCGCGCGATGGCAGGAGATTCGTACATCATTTGCGAGATTTTCTCTTCCAGAGTCATGTGGGAGATTAAATCTTGGACGCGAACAGCAGTCTCCTGGGAAGGATCGGGATAGGGGGTGTTTGGGACGGAAGTAGTGGCCACGTTGTAAATCCTTGTTGGGCCTTTAAGGCCGCTGGTGCGTCTTGTAGGAACTTTTGCTGGAAAAAGACGAAATGAGTATACCCCAGGGCAGCAGCAACGGTATGATAAAATCGCGCACCATACCCACCTTGAAGGAATCTATATGGCAAATTTATATCCGTTTTTATTCTCACCCGTTTTGAAAGATTACATCTGGGGGGGGCGCACATTGGAGAAATTGGGGCGGGAACTCCCTCCAACGGGGATCGTCGCGGAAAGCTGGGAAATCTCCGGGCACGAAGACGGTATCACCACGGTGGCCAATGGACATTTGACCGGGAAATCCTTGACAGAACTTCATGCCTTACTGGGGATCGATCTCATCGGCACGAACAATGCCTGGGCGCAGGAACGGGGAAAATTCCCTTTGCTCATCAAATTACTCGATGCCAACCGCCCGCTTTCCGTTCAGGTACATCCTGGTGATGCGTATGCGCTGAAACACGAAGGGAATGAACTGGGCAAGACAGAGATGTGGGTGGTGCTCCACGCCGAACCCGATGCAAAACTGCAATTAGGCGTCAAAACTGGAACGACTCCGGCGTTATTCCGCCAGGGAATTGAAAGCGGGAATCTCGAACCTTATTTGCATTACATCCCCGTTAAAGCAGGCGATCACATTTGTGTCCCAGCCGGTTCGCTGCACGCCATCATGGGGGGTCTGCTCATTGCTGAAATTCAGCAAAATTCCAACACCACCTACCGCGTTTACGATTGGGGCCGCGTCGGCGCAGATGGCAAGCCACGTCCCTTACATATTGAAAAAGCGATGGATGTGATCAACTTCGATCAGGTAGAACCCACGATCTGCCCGCCCACCTTTATCACCAAGCAGGACGAGGTGCGCCGGTTGGAGCTGTGCCGTAACCAGTATTTTGTAACCGAACGGGTGGAGATGCAAGCGGGGTTAAGCTATTCGGGGGTGTGCGATGGCCGGACTCTCGAAATTTGGGGGGTAATTGCCGGGCAAGGGCAGATTGGGGATATTGAATTAAACGCGGTGCAGTTTGTGTTGCTTCCTGCCGCGCTGGGGGCGTTTACTGTGAAGGCGCGGGGTAATAGCATCTTGCTGCGTACGTATGTGTCATAAATTTGGGGAACCACTGCAACGGCAGTTTCAATTTCGGACTACTCCCACGTCCGTTCGTCTTTTATCAAGTCTACGTTGGGCAGCAGCGATGGGATACTCTCCACCTCCAGCCGGAATTTCAACCCCTCCCGCGCCGCTGCTTTCAACCGATCTGCCAAATCTTCGGCATCTATCCCCTCTTTGAGAACGACCCGCAAAGTCAAATCATCCCGGTGTTCTTCGCGGGTGATGACTATCTGGTACGCCGCCACTTCGGGGAAGCGGGACATCAGATCGGATACTTGCCGGGGATGGAGGAACATGCCCCGAACTTTGGTCGCCGCCCCGACACGGCCCAGCCACCCCAGCAAACGGGGCGTGGCGCGCCCACACAGACAGGGTTCCGGGTTCAGCGCGGATAAATCCCCTGTCCCAAACCGGATAAGCGCGTAATCTTCCACAAACAACGACCCCACGACTTCTCCCGTCTCACCGGGTGGGAGA
>DATDOR010000322.1:0-4902 GCA_035293165.1 Anaerolineales bacterium
ACTCGCACAGGTTCATCGCATCCTGGTAGTTATTGCGGCTGGTGCGGAAGGTGTATTCGTTGAAGTTCACGCCAGTGATGTCGTTGGCGGCGGCGGGAGCGACGATCAACGGAATCTGGTTTTCGGCGGCGATGCCTTGCAGAGTCGCGGTTGCGCCGGATGATACCGTTCCGACGAGGACGTTCACACCTTCGACCTCGATCAGTTCGCGGGCGAGGGTGGCGGTGGTGTCGGGGGTGGATTGGTCATCTTTCACGATAACAGTGATTTCGCAGTCATCGAGTTTGAAGGTGTTCGTGCCCATTTCCAGGCTGAACACGTCGCCCGCACTGCCGGGTGCGCCCGTTGCGTATTCCATCCCGAGCATAAAACTGCGGAGGATATGCGCGCCATAAATCGCCAGTGCGCCTGTCCCATCGGTGATCAGGCCAACTCTGATCGGGGTATCACAGGTGACGCCTTGGGGTTCCGGGGCAGTGGTGGGTTCGGGAGGCGTGGTCGCTTCAGGGATCTCCGTGGGGGCAGTAACTGCTTCGGTCGGTTCAGCAGTGCCTGGGGGGGAACAGGCGGACAAAATCAAGCCGGCCACCATTACGAGTACAACAAAAAATTGTAGTTTCTTCATTTTCTTCTCCTATCAAAATAATATGGTTCGTTCAAGTGAGTAAATTCGTTCTGTTAAAGCAGTTCCCGTTCACCTCCTGTCAACCTTGAATATGTGGATGAAATACTGCATTGAATTCCTCTGGCTTTTCGATGTATGCCACATGCCGGCAATCTTCGATCACCACTTCCTCGTATCGCCCACCTCTGGCCGCGTAATTGTCCAACACGGCGCGGGTCTGGCCCAACATGGGTTGGGAGGGGTAAACATCCTCGCCTGGCCAGCCAGGAACCAATCCCATTTTGCCCAATGTACCCATGTCAGCAGAGGCGGTGTCAGAGACGGACAGGTCTTGCGCGCCGCGCACCCACAAAACGGGCGGTTTGGGATCGGCGGCCAGTAAGCGGGGGACATCCGCCCGGACATATTTCGGGGAAAGCGCGTTGTTCGGTCCCCAAACGCCAGGAGCGACAAACGGCCAGTGCGGGGATGGCGTGGAGTCCCCCGGATAGATCTTATCTCCAACGTGGGTGGATAGCATCGAATTGACTAACGTATCCTCGCGCGGGACGCTGAACCCAGGCATGACAAGCAAAGTGCGGAGCGCGCTCCGGGGAGAGAACGGGCTTTCGGCGCTGGTATCCTTTTCGGTGAGCCGCTTCAAGAATTCGGGGTTGATCAACCCACCGCCCGAGCCGGAAAAATCTTCGTTGGTGGGCATCCCGTCCAAATCTTTCGTGGCCCCAAACCCGTAAGGGGAGCCGGGCGAAACCTGGGTGACGGTCAGCAGTCGGGCGGGTGCGTCCGCGATCATTCGCCAAATGACTACCCCGCCGAGAGAACTACCCACCGCGTGCGCTTCCTCGATTTCCAGCGCATCCAGCAAGGCGAAGGCGTCATCCACCCAATCTCCCATGCCACGCGTGGAGTCGATCAATTTGTCGTAATCGGCGTCGCCATACCCGCGCAGGTCGGGGGCGATTCCCCGAAATCCGGGCGGGAGGGCCAACATCGTCTCTTCCCACCAGGTGGCCGATGAATGGTTGCCGTGCAAAAACAGCACCGGTACACCGTCCTCCGGCCCGGAGAACAACACCCGGGTCGTTAGACGGGAGGAGGTGATCATTTTTGAAATAATTCCTGGGAGGGTTTCAATGGACATGAGAGGCTCCTATGGTCTGTTGGTTGGGTGGTTTGTTAGTTTGTTTGTTCATCGTCAGAGGTAATTCGATATTCTGCGGGTTCTTCTTTGATTGTCCGTTTCTTTTGAAAGCTGATATACGAATTGAGTTCTGCACCTAATACGTTCAATTCAGTCATTTGATCATCAAGGAATTTTGGTTCTTTGGGATTTGCCGTGGTTAATACCAAAGAGCCGGAATTTTTGCACAATCAATTTGCGCCGGACAGCACGTTTGAGCCAGTAACGCGTCTCGCGTAAGGAACCGCGTGCATAGTAAAGGAAACGAATGACGTCACCTGGATGGAACCTGCCCGCGCTTTCAGCAATGTTTGCGCCGATGGAATCGGTTACTCTTGTCAACTGCTTGCCAACGGTATCTTTCGCAAACTCATCCCATTCAATCACGGTATCCCAAATCAAGTCTGCCAATTTCTCGGCACGCTGATACATCCGTGATTCTTCAATATCTTCATACGCCATAGTTACCTCTATAACCAACCAACAAACAAACTAACCAACAAACCTCTCCCTCAACTTCACCTTCTCCACCTTCCCATAAGGCGAATAGGGCAAAGCGTCGGTGAACACAATTTCTTTCGGAATTTTGAAGCGGGCGAGTTTGTTCCCGCAGAAGGTTTTGAGTTCGTCCTCAGTCACAGTTTGACCATTTTCCAGAACGACGATCATCAAGCCGACTTCGCCCCATTTCTCGTCGGGTTTACCGATCAAGGCGGCTTCGACCACAGCAGGATGCTCGCGGAATACCGCTTCCACTTCGGCGGCATAAATGTTTTCGCCGCCGCTTTTGATCATGTCCTTGTACCGGCCAATGATGGTGTAAAACCCATCTTCGTCGCGGCGGGCAGTATCGCCGGTGTGAAACCAGCCGTCTACGATGGCTTTGGCAGTCGCTTCGGGGTTACGCCAGTATCCGGCGGTGACGTGTGGGCCTTTGATCAGCAACTCACCCGGCTCGTTTGTTCCAATTTCTTCCCCAGTGTCCGGGTTAACCAGTTTCATCTGGCTGTGAAAGATGGGTTTACCAACACAACCGGTCTTGGGAACGGATTCCTCATCGGTCATCGAAAAACAGTTCGGGCCAACTTCGGTGAGGCCATACCCCTGCCGGAAAACCACACCCTTTTCCACGCGCCAGGCGGTGATCAGGTCAGGCGGGCAGGGCGCGCCGCCACTGATGAAGAAGTGAACGTGGCTGAAGTCGGCGTCTTTGTAAGCCGGGCTGTTCCGCCACATCTGGAACAAAGTAGGTACACCCAGGATGACTGTGCATTTTTCTTCGACGATGTTCTGAAGCGTTTCTTCGGGGTCAAACCCTTTCGAGAGGAGAATCCGCCCGCCCACATAAAAAAGCGGGGTCAGAAAGGCAAACAAGCCGCCTGCGTGAAAGAGCGGGGTAAACACGGGTGAGACGTCGTGTTCGGTCAGCCCCCAGCTGATCACAGTGTTGTTCGCGTTCCAGAATAATTGCCTGTGGGGGATGATAGCCCCTTTCGGGCGTCCGGTTGTCCCCGACGTGTACAGGATCAGGAGCGGATCATCCCCGGAAAGGGGCGGGCGGGCGGGTTCAGCCGGGGCGGCGCGGGCCAGTTCTTTTTCGCAATCCCACGCGCCCGGAATCTGTGCGCCCTGAATGTTGACGACGTGCTTCACCTCGATCATGGGGCGCAGTTCCTCAAACAGCCCGGCAAACTCCGGACCAACGAGCATCACCGCTGGCTCATTGTCGTTGACAATGTATTCCAGTTCATTCGCCGTCAACCGCCAGTTGAGCGGAGCGAGGATCGCGCCGATTTTCGCCAGGCCGTACATCAGGTCAACATACTCCACCCCGTTGTGGGCTAGAATCGAGACCCGGTCGCCTTGCTGAATTCCCAAAGTTTGTTGCATGAAGTTGGCGGCACGGCAGGCACGCACGTTCAGCTCGGCGTAGGTGTACCGCTGCCCGGTGTCGGTGACGAAAAGGGCTTCCCTGTCAGGGGTCAGGTTGGCCCGTTTGGTTAAAAGATCAGCCGCGTGCATCTATCTCTCCTTAAAGAAGATGCACATAGAATAGTACAGTGGGGTTACGCGGGAGTTACAGGGGAGGGGTAGACAGGTAAACAGGGTAGACAAGGTGGATACAAGAGGGGTATCGAAAAAATCAAAAAGCCTTGCGGAAATTTCCGCAAGGCTTTCGACTTATTTATGGTGTTGGGGGATCGCTCTTCGGAGGTTTTGCAGGTATCTTTACTTCCCCAACAAGTTATTTCAGTCCCAGGATATTTTCAGACCAAACGGTTCAAATTTTGCAAACTTTCTGTCTTTACTGATGATGACAAAATTCCTTTGGATGGCTTGCCACACCAACATTCTGTCAAACGGATCTTTGTGGTGCGTTTCCTTCAACCTGGAATATGTACTGGCTTCTTCGGCAGTAAGACTAATCGTCTGAAATTCCATCTCTTCTGCGATAGACACTAACTGCTCAGGGGCCAGATTTCCGAGATCGAGCTTTCCCAAACGGCTTTTGATGCCAATTTCCCAGAATGTAACCGCGCTGATATAGATTTCGTTCTCTGGAGAAACGATGATTTCTCTCGCTGGTTTCGGCAGTTTGCCCGAATCGGCAATGGCCCACAGAAACGTGTGCGTATCCAGCAAGTAATTCATTTTCCCAACAGGTCTTCTTCAGAGATTTCGAACTCTTCTGATATGCGTATCGTTACTTTCCCGTCATAGAGGCCAATTTTTCTGTGCTTCTTTGCCTGCCCTTCAGAATAAGGCACGATCATCGCCACTGGCTTTTTCTGCCTACCATAGAGAATGCCATACGTCTCTCCTGCCCTGACTTTCTCGAGAACTTCCGAAAACTGTGCTTTCAATTCGCCAACGGGTAATGTCTTCATAAGCTAAATGATATGTCGAATTTGTCAACTTGTCAAGATTCTGTATAGATACTGGCTGAGCAAAATCAGGTTTTGCGCTGCACGGTTGCGGGCTGTTGTGGCGCGTGGGGCGGTTGAAGGTGAGCGCAGCGATGGGGGGAGCGAGGGAAAAGAAAAAGACGCCAGGGTGGCGTCTTTTTGAGGGAGGCTAACGATTGGCTCATTTGAGC
>DATDOR010000323.1:0-11120 GCA_035293165.1 Anaerolineales bacterium
AGGAATTGGATGACTTCGCCTATCAGAGTCACCTTCGCGCGGGGTACGCAATCCGGACAGGGTTGTTCGCATCCCAAACGTTTGAAGTCCCCGGCCCGGACGGGGGGTGCGTCGCCGTTGACGAAGGCGTCCGTCTGAACCCCGACCGGGTGAAAATTTCCACCCTCAAGCCAGTTTTCAAACCCGACGGCGTGATCACTGCCGCGAACAGTAGCCAGATCAGCGATGGTTCCGCTGCCGTTGTCCTCGCCTCGGAGCGTGCCATCCGCGAACACCATCTGACCCCGCTCGCGCGGCTCGTCTCTCGTGTCGTCGTCGGCTCCGACCCCGTGCTAATGCTCGACGGCCCTATCCCCGCCACCCGGCAGGCCCTCGCACGCGCAGGATTGAAGCTCGAAGACATCAACCGGATCGAGATCAACGAAGCCTTCGCCTCCGTCGTCCTCGCCTGGGCGAAAGAACTGGACGCAGACCTGTCCCGCGTCAACGTCAATGGCGGCGCAATCGCCCACGGCCATCCACTCGGCGCAACCGGGGCGATTTTGATGACCAAACTCGTCCACGAACTTCATCGAACGGGCACGCGTTACGGCCTGCAAACCATGTGCATTGGGCATGGGATGGCGACCGCGACGGTGGTGGAAGGGGTATGATCTTCCTTTCCCTCGGTACCAATCTCGGAGATCGCGCCGCTAATTTGCGAAGCGCCATCAGCGCTCTGGCCCCGTCCATGCGCGTGGTGCGGGAATCATCTATCTACGAAACTGCCCCCTGGGGCTTTGAAGACCAGTCGTATTTTCTCAACATGGTCGTCGAAGCCGAAACTGACCTGGCTCCGCTCGACCTGTTAAAATATCTCAAAACGCTGGAAACAGAATTGGGCCGTACCCCCACCTTCCGCTACGGTCCCCGGCTCATTGACCTGGACATTCTCTTTTACGACGAGCTGATTCTTCAAAAGCCCGAATTAACCATTCCTCACCCTCGCCTGCACGAGCGAGCCTTCGTCCTTGTCCCTTTGGCAGACTTAGCTCCGAATTTTATTCACCCGGTTTTACAAAAAACCATCCAACAACTACTCGACAATATTAACCGTGAAGGCACAAAGAACGCAAAAATATTCGGATAATGGACCTTTGCAAATACTTTGTGCCTTTGCGTTGAAAAAGGAGATCCTCCCATGAAAACCCGTCGCTTTGGCCGCACAGGCCACATGAGTACCGTCGCCATTTTTGGCGCAGCCGCATTTTCAAATATCACCCAGGCCGACGCTGACCGCGTCATGCAACAGGTCATCGCCGCTGGAGTGAACCACATTGACATCGCCCCCTCCTACGGCATGGCGGAAATTCGCGTCGGCCCGTGGATGCCTCGCATCCGCGACCAGTTCTTCCTCGGTTGCAAAACGATGGAACGCACGAAAGAAGGCGCATGGCGCGAAATGCACGAGTCCCTCGAACGCCTGCAAACCGACCACTTCGACCTGTACCAGATTCACGCCATCACCAGTTTCGACGAACTGGACGCCGCGACCGCTCCCGGCGGGGCATTGGAAGCGATCATTCAGGCACGCGAACAGGGGTTGACCAAACACATCGGCATTACCGGGCACGGTGTAGACTCCCCCGCCATTTTCCGTGAGGCCTTGCACCGCTTCGACTTCGATTCTGTCCTCTTCCCCATCAACTTCGTCCAATATGCCAATCCCTACTTCCGTACAAACGCCGAGAACCTGATCGCCGAGTGCCGCCAAAAAGATGTGGGCACGATGATCATCAAATCCATCACGAAAGGGCCGTGGGGTGACCGGCCTCACACCCACTCCACCTGGTATGAACCCTTCTCCCAGGCCGAAGAAATCCAGACCGCCGTCAATTTCGTCCTCTCCCAAGAGGTGACCGGCGTTTGCACCGCCGGCGACACCAGCGTCCTCCCCCTCGTCTTGCAAGCCTGCGAAAACTTTACCCCGATGAGCGCCGAGGAACAAGAAACCTTAATCGCGCAGGCAGGGCAATACGAACCCCTCTTTGCCTGACCTCCCCCTCTTCCCCTTTTCTCCTCTTCTCCTCCGCACCCTTTGCGAATTTTGCGGTAAAAAAATCCCTTCACCCGAGGCCAACTCATGGAAATCAAATCTCTCAATTGTCCCAATTGCAGCGCCCCGCTTGATGTCGCCCCTGGTGATACCGCCATTGAATGTTCCCATTGCGGCTCTGACCTCCGCATCTCCTCGACCGGAGAGGCAACCTTATTTTTCCGCACCCCAACAGGCCAACCCTCCGGCCCACCTGGGGTAGATATGGCCGAAGTCGAACGCCTCGTCCGCGCCGGAAAACCTCTCCCCACGCCCCCACCTGCTCGAGGCTACCCCCGCCCCTCCCAAACAACTCATGGTACTCCCGACTGGACACGCATCCGCGAGCAACTCGCCGCCGGGCGCAAAATCGAAGCCATCAAAATCTACCGCGAACAAACCGGCGTTGGTCTCAAAGAAGCCAAAGACGCCGTCGAAATGTTTGAACGCGGCCAAGCCCCGCCGCCCCCCAGTTCTCCCACACCACCTCTAACCATCCCTGGCAACGTGAATATGGACGAAATCCGGCAACTACTCGCCGTCGGGAAAAAGATCGACGCCGTCAAACGCTACCGAGAACAAACCGGCTTGGGACTCAAAGAAGCTCTCAATGTCATTGATGCCATGCCCGAAGCTCGTAGCGCGGCGGGTGGTGCAACGGGCGGGAAAGTGAGTTGGGGATGCGCGCGGGTCCTGGTTATGATCGCAGGCTTTATCGTCCTGATTCTTGGGGGATGCGGCCTCGTCGTCCAGCGTGGGGATTTGTACCAGTGCGCTGTCTACGACATCACCCACGACCTTGAAGTCGTCCAGGCCCTCGGTGAACCCATCCAGACCTATCCCATTGTGTTTGTCCTCGGTTACGAATCCTCCTCCGACTTTTTTGGGAATTCTTCTGTGAACTACGGCGCGCTTACCTACATCAAAGGGGCCAGAGCAGGCAGCCTCGTCCAGATCAGCGCCGATCACAGCACAGGTTTTCTCTACCACGTTGCCGGAGACCTCAACCCCAACGGACAAAAAATCCGCGTCTTCTCCTCCGGCGACATCGAATCCTGCACCCGCTAACGCATGAACTACCGCCCGCTTGGCTGCACCGGTGTCCGCGTCTCCCCCCTCTGTTTGGGGACATTCAACTTTGGGAGCGCAACCCCCGAATCCGACGCCATCCGCATCATTCACAAAGCAATTGGTGCAGGAATCAACTTCATAGACACTGCCGATTACTACACCAACGGCGAAAGCGAACGCATCGTCGGCAAAGCGCTGAAAGGACGCGCCCGCGCGGGGGTGCTGATCGCCACCAAAGTCCACTACCCCATGCCGGGTGATCCCGACCCGAACGGATGGGGCAACTCCCGCTATCACGTCCTCAACGCCGTCGAAGCCTCCCTCCGGCGCCTGAACACCGACCACATTGATCTCTACCAGCTTCACCGCCCCGACTTCTCCATCCCCCAGGAAGAAACCCTCCGCGCCCTCGACGACCTCGTCACCCAGGGTAAAGTGCGCTACACCGGCAGCTCCACCTTCCCTGCGTGGATGGTGATGGAAGCGTTGGGGATCAGCGAACGGCGGGGATGGGTGCGCTTCGTCACCGAGCAGCCCCCATACAACCTGCTCGACCGCCGCATCGAAAACGAACTCGTCCCGCTCGCATTGAAATACGGCATCGGCCTCCTGCCCTGGTCGCCGCTCGCGATCGGGATGCTGACTGGGCGGTACACAGACGCTGCGCGGTTTCCCGCCGATTCCCGTGCTGGACGGATTGGAGCTATTTATGCCGACCGGATTACCGAACGAGCAGTCAAAAAGGGCAATGCCCTCCTGCCTCTCGCTCACCAACGCGGCCTGACGCCCTCCCAACTCGCCCTGCTCTGGTGCAAAGACCAGCCTGCCGTCACCGCCCCCATCATCGGCCCACGCACGGAGGCTCACCTGGACGATGCACTGCCCCTGCTCGAAATGTCCCTCGACCTCGAAACTGCTGTTGCCCTGGACGAAAGTTTTCCACCGGGCACTGCCTTCGCAGATTTTCATAATTCCAGCGGGTGGATGAAGATGAAAGTTTCGGTATAATCATCATAATCCCTTTACATAAGGAGACTGGAAAATGACCCAAACACAACTCAAACCCCTCAACTGGACCCCAACTCCCGGCATTGGATACACCGTTGCCCGCCGCACTGATGGCGGAATGCAACTCACCTTCACCGATGTTTCCCACGAAACTCTGCTGCACTGGCGCGATTTTGCGATGCAACACCTGGAAGATTCGGATCAACTGACCCGCAATTTGTATGATTTGGCGCAGGTAGAAGAGATTACGGAGGAAGCGATTCAGTTTGCCGTTGAGGCCAACAGCGATCCTTCTACGCGTAATATCCGGCTGGCCGTTGTTGTTGCAAACGAGCAAGTACGGGAGGGGATTCTCGAAATCGCAGCCCTATCCACTTCTCCAGGCGGTGGATCAAATATGAAACTATTCACCGACATAGACGAAGCAGAAACATGGTTGAGCCGCCCGCTCGACACGATGACATAATGAATAAACCCATTTTTGATTGGGGGAAACGCACGTATGTGATGGGGATCATTAATGTTACCCCGGATAGTTTTTCGGGAGATGGTTTACTCTCGGGGGTGAGGGTGGACCTGGTCCCCATCCTCGCACAGGCCCGCCAGTTCGTGGCTGCCGGGGCTAGTATTCTGGATGTGGGTGGTGAGTCCACCCGTCCAGGGGCGGTGATCATTTCCGCGGATGAGGAGGCAGCACGCGTGACTCCCGTAATTCGCGCGCTGGCAGAAGAATTTCCGGGGTTTCCCATTTCCATTGATACCTATAAGGCGGAAGTGGCTCAAAAGGCTATAAAGGCAGGTGCAACCGTCGTCAACGATGTGTGGGGGTTGCGGGCTGACCCGGAGATTGGGGCAGTGGTAGCGCGGTATGGAGTTTTGGTCGTTCTCATGCACAACCGGAGCAAACCAGCTAACGCCGAAGTGGAAGCGCGCTTGGGTGGGCGATATGTAGGGGTGCAATATGACAATCTGATCGAGGATGTGAAGCAGGAATTGATGGAGAGTGTCGCCCTGGCACACGCGGCGGGTATTCAGGATAATAATATTATTCTCGACCCGGGTATTGGGTTCGGGAAGACCGTCTCGCAAAATTTGGAGTTACTCAACCGGTTAGATGAAATTAAGGCATTGGGGTATCCGGTGCTGCTGGGGCCATCACGGAAGTCGTTTATCGGTTACACGCTCAACCTGCCTCCCGATCAACGCGTGGAGGGGACCGCGGCAACGATTGCGGTGGGTATCACGCGCGGGGCGGATATTGTGCGGGTTCACGATGTGGAAGTGATGGTACGGGTGGTGAAGATGACGGATGCGATTGTGCGAGCTAGTGTTCGGTAACCAGTTTTTAGCTCGTCATTGTATCCTGAACCCTGAATACTGCTACTGCCTACTGAAGCTCTTTCTCCATCACCAGCGCATCCTCTCCCCCTTTATAATAATTCGGCCAGTTGCTGACAATGCGATAGCCATTGTGTTTGTACAGGCGGATCGCGGATTCATTTGAAATACGCACACTCAAGCGGACGCGTGGCGCGCGCAACTGAACTTCGCATTTCTTGAGTAACTCAGTTCCAATTCCCCGGCTGCGATAGCCTGGATGGACGGCAACGCTCGCGATCCAGGCCAATCTTTCAGAAGGGCGGTAATCTCCCAGGATAAATCCGACCAATCGAGTGTCGTCCATCGCTTTCAAGCGCACCATGTTGGGGAATGAGAGGGCGGCGATGATGTCAAACAGGGGCCAGGAATCCATTGGAAAACAGATCTTCTCCAACTGGTTGAGTGACAGAGTATCCCGCCAGGTAGCCTGGACAATTTCGACGGCGTGGGCATGGGCGAGGGGGAAGGATTGGGCTTTCAATGGTGAGGAATTGGGTAATTGGTAATCGGGTAATTGTTTAATTCAATTACCCGATTACCACCTTAATCTCTCGACACTTAACTTTCGCTCTTACTGCCCCCGATGAAGTTCGAAAGCAGGCTGGTGAATTCCATCGGGAAGATGTATTTGGTTGAAGGACTCATCCCCATTTGCTTGAGGGTTTCAAAGTATTGCAGGGTCATGGTCTTTTGGTCAACGGTTTGGGCGGTCTCGAAGATGCGCTGCAAAGCATCGCCAAAACCCTGGGCACGGAGGAGTTGGGCTTCACGCTCGCCCTGAGCGCGGAGGATCGCAGCCTGACGTTCACCATCTGCCCGCAAGATATTGGCCTGCTTCTCACCCTCCGCCACGTTGATAGCAGCTTCTTTTTGCCCGGTGGACTCTGTGACAAGGGCACGGCGGCCGCGTTCAGCAGACATTTGCCGGTTCATCGCGTCCTGGATTTCGCGCGGCGGGATGATCTCGCGGATTTCGACGTTGGTCACTTTTACACCCCAACGTTCGGTAATCTCATCGAGCCGGACTCGGAGCAGGTTGTTGATGGTCTCGCGTTCGGAAAGGGCATCGTCCAGAGAGATACCACCGATGACGGCACGCAAGGTGGTGGTCGCCATCCCCTGGGCAGCCGACTCAAAGTTTCCGACTTGCAAGACACTATCGGTTGCGTTGAGCACTTTGTAGTACCAGATGAAGTCAACAGAAATGGCTGCGTTATCTTTGGTGATCGAGGTCTGATGGGGGATTTCGCGTACCTGTTCGCGCAGGTCAACGCGCACGCCCCGGTCAACGATCGGGATCAGGAAAACGATGCCCGGCCCTTTATCACCGACACAGCGTCCCAGCCGAAAGACGACGAGACGTTCATATTCGGGAACGATCCGGATCGCGCTGGCGATTAGGATCACGCCAACCACCAAGATGATGCCAATCAGACAAGTTATAAACCCCCCGAATACTTCAAATTGGGCAAGTTCAGAAAATAACATTACGCACCTCCAAAGAATCAGAAATTCAGAATATCAGGCAGCTGTTCAACAGGCTCTACCTGCAAAATAAAACCTTCTCGACCTACAACTCGCACTTCTGCCCCGGCGGGGATAGGTTGCTCGCTTTGGGCGCTCCAATCCTCGCTCATCACGAACACCGATCCCTCGTTGTGGATATCCGTCCGGGCAATTCCAATTGCACCCACCAACCCGCCTAAATCGTGGGCCGGGGTGCCGCGCTGGGCTTCCAATGTTTTTGAAGTAAGGAGCCACAAAAACCCAGAGGAGACCGTGGATACCACGATTGCTACCACTGGATTGACTGCTGGCTGCCAGCCATCCCCCTGAAACAAAAAGGCAGAACCAATTACCAGGGCAGCAATGGCAGCGATCAGGAACCACTGTTCGCGTGTCCGGCGGACGGCCATCCAAAACGGAACAACGCTCAGCACCAGTATAACCAATGCCCACCAGTTGATGGACAAATTAT
The DNA here is from genome assembly GCA_035293165.1 of Anaerolineales bacterium. Taxonomy (GTDB): domain Bacteria; phylum Chloroflexota; class Anaerolineae; order Anaerolineales; family JABWBV01; genus JABWBV01. Next base: position 7,512 of record DATDOR010000323.1, read on the forward strand.
AGACCTGCCAACCGGCTATCAACAAGGCAAAAACAGCGCCAATTTCAAAAATGCCAGTGCCAGGGGTGAGTAAGGCCATAAAGGTTAGCAAAGCCGTTGCTACCAGCGTTAGATAAGCGATATCCGGTTGAAGAAGAAAATCAGTCAGCATCTTACACCTCGCGCAACACAATGAATTTGTAACTGCTCAGGCTAAAGCAGAGGAACCTCCGAAAAAAAGGTGTGCGTGGGGGTGTACACCCCCACGCACACCTTTTTTTCCGGGCCATTTCTACTCTTGGCTGAGTAATTATATGAATTCTTTCACTACTATCTACGCAACATGGCTGCCGGGGTCGCTATCAAATTATACATCACCTCGCCGGAAACGAAGGGCTGGTGGTATGATTGGAATCAAACCAGCAAATCGGTAGGTCGCCCAATCACTAAATCACCTAATCATCCATTGACGATGCGACTCAATCTAGCTCTTGCCCAAATCAGTACCAAACTCGGCGATGTGCAGGCCAATCTGGATAAACACCTCACCTACGCGAAAGAAGCCCGCTCGCAGGGCGCGAACCTGCTCATCTTTCCCGAACTATCCCTGACTGGATACGTTCTCCAAGACCTGGTACCCGGTGTTGCCTGCCGCCCCGATAACGATGACCCCATCTTCCGCCCGCTGCTGCAAGCCAGTCAGGATATTGATCTCGTCGTCGGCTTTGTAGATGAAGACCACCGTCACCGGTTTTACATTGCCTCGGCCTATCTTTCGCGCGGCAAAGTTGTCCACATTCATCACAAAGTTTATTTGCCTACGTATGGCCTGTTTGATGAAGGCCGGTTCTTTGCCTGGGGGGACAGCGTCCGGGCGTTCGATACCCGGTTTGGGCGAGTGGGAATCCTGATTTGCGAAGACTTCTGGCACGCCTCCCCTCCCTACCTGCTTTGGCTGGACGGGGCAGATATCCTGCTCTTCACCTCTGCCTCCCCCGGGCGAGGGTTGACTGCTGCGCCTCAACTGGAGTCTGCCCGCTGGGTGGAACACATCAACCGCGCTTATGCCAGCCTGTTCACCACCTTCGTCGCCCACACCAACCGGGTTGGGTATGAAGATGGGTTGCATTTTTGGGGCGGGGCAACCGTCTTCGATCCCAATGGCGAATTGGTTACAAAAGGCCCGTATGATGAAGAGGCCCTGACCCTGGCAGAGATAGACTTGAACCAGCTTCACCGTACACGGGCACGACTGCCATTGTTGCGGGATGAGCGGACGAATCTCGTGGTGCAGGAGTTGGGGCGAATCTTAAATGACGGGAAACCGGGAGGAAGATAATGAACATTGATCTCTCCATCAACACCGATCTCGCCCGCAAAATCTTGACCGGCTTTATCAAAAGCGAAGTGACCCGCGCCGGTTTCTCCCGCGCGGTGATCGGGCTGTCTGGGGGCATTGACTCTGCCCTTGCCTGTTATCTCACCGTTGAAGCGTTGGGAGCGGAAAATGTCCTGGCTGTACGGATGCCGTACAAGGCTTCCTCCCCTGATTCGCTAGCTCACGCCGGGTTGGTGATCGAAGATTTGCAAATTCCCTCGCTCACTGTTGAAATTACGGGGATGGTAGACGCACTTTTCGAGCAATTCCTAAGTGCCAATGCTCTGCGGCGTGGGAACGCGATGGCAAGGGCGCGGATGATCGTATTGTTCGATCAATCAGCCGCGTTCAATGGGCTGGTGATCGGGACGGGGAACAAGACCGAACTCCTGCTGGGGTACAGCACCTGGTATGGGGACTCGGCCTCCGCGCTAAACCCGGTTGGGGACTTGTACAAAGCCCAGGTGCGGCAGTTATCCCGCGCGGTTGGGGTTCCTGCCCCTATCATTGATAAACCCCCTTCCGCCGACTTATGGGATGGGCAAACCGACGAAGACGAACTCGGCTTCACCTACGAAGACGCCGACAAACTGCTCTACCTCCTTGTTGACCAGCGCTACCGCCCGGAAGACTGTATTGAAGCGGGTTTCCCCCTGAAATTTGTCGAAAACGTCTTCCGGCGCATGCAACGCAACCACTTCAAACGCGTCATGCCGCCCATTGCCAAGTTGGGGAACCGGACAATTGGGTATGACTTTCTCTACTTGCGCGATTGGGGGACGTAAAATAGTTTCAGGTGTTTCCGTGTCAAGAGTCAGGTGGATATTCCCTGTTCACGCATACTTGACACCTGGCACCTGACCCTTTTCCTTATGCACCTACATATTCCTCCTTCCTTTCACCACCCTCGTTTCCGTTTGCTTTGGTTTGGGTTGATGGTTTCCATCACCGGCTCGCAAATGCAGTTTTCGGCGTTGCTCTGGCATATCCGCGAGTTGAGCGATGCCGCGACGGCCCCAATCGCCTTAGGAGCAGTTGGCCTGGCACGCCTGATCCCCGTCGCAATTTTCTCCTTGATCGGCGGGGTTATTGCGGACCGGAGAAACCGCCGGATGGTCATGTTTATCACCCAGTCTTCGATGGCCGTTATTGCCCTCATTTTAGCTCTGCTTACTTTAAACAACCAGATCGCACTCTGGCATATTTATTTATTGACAGCCATTCAAGCAATTGCCCAAGCCTTTGATTTACCTGCCCGCCAGGCCATTACCCCCAACCTGGTTCCTGCCGAGCAGCTTCCAAACGCGTTCAGCATGACTTCGATTGCGTTCCAAACGGGTTCGATTGTAGGGCCGGCGTTGGGTGGGTTGATCATTGCCTATTGGGGCTTACCTTACGCCTACCTGTTGAATGCCTTTTCGTTCCTGGCTGTCATCTTTGCCCTCATCCGCATGGGCGATATTCCACAGAAATTCTCCTCCAGCCAACAGCCCACGACGGGCCTCCAGTCCATCAAAGAAGGGATTCAATTCCTGTCAGAGCGGCCCATTATCTTTTCCAGCATGCTGCTCGATTTCTTCGCTACGTTTTTCTCTTCTGCCAATACGCTGATGCCAATCTTTGCACGGGATATTCTACACGTCGGAGAAATCGGTTATGGCTGGCTGGTAGCTGCTCAATCGCTTGGCGCGACGCTTGCAGCAGTCGTCATCTCGCAAATGGATCAAATCCGCAGGCAAGGCCCGGTATTGCTTGGAGCAGTTATTGTCTTCGGGCTGGCGACAATCTTGTTTGGTGTGTCCACAGTATTTGCTTTTTCGATGCTCAGCCTGATGTTGATGGGGGCAGCCGACTCGGTCAGTGTGGTCATTCGCAATACCGTTCGCCAGCTTCGTACCCCTGATCACCTGCGCGGGCGGATGGTCAGCATAAACCAGTTGTTTTTCATGGGCGGCCCTCAGTTGGGTGAAATCGAGGCAGGATTGGTAGCTCAAATATGGGGCGCACCTCTCGCGGTGATCACTGGCGGGCTAGGGTGCATTTTGGCCGTGTGGTGGATTGCCCATCGCTGGCCGCAACTTCTAACCTACCAGGGTGAACCTGCGGTAATTCCGGCTGTGGCAGATTAGGAGCCTCATGGAACTCTGGACACCCCGTTTGCGCCTGAGAGAATTTGTCGAGGAAGATTGGTCTGCCGTCCTGGCCTACCAGCAAGACCCGCGCTATTTACGTTATTATGCGTGGGAATCCCG
>DATDOR010000324.1:0-6176 GCA_035293165.1 Anaerolineales bacterium
GGACACCATTTTTTCGGGTTCTTACCCCCTGCAGGTGGGGGAACTGAACGGTTACCTCCTCAACTTGCTAAAATGGAGGTGCATAAAAAACGGAAGAGCCTTAAAATTATTTTGAGGTTACGGACAGAACTGGAAGTACTGATTTAGGTTTCAAGTATTAACAATGACTCTCATACATCAGCCGTAACTGGAAAAAAGGGTATAAAGCTCAATGAGTATCACACGAACGCTGAGGGTACGTCCATTTACTTTCGAAGAGCAACTTTCATTACTATATTGGCGAGCGGCGGATAACTTACAAGCTTATATCATCGCTCGTGTATTATTGCTGTCTCAAAAAGATTGGCCGATTTCGGATATCGCTTTTGCATTTAAGTTGAATGAGGACGAGGTGCAAAACATCATTCAAACCTTTAATGAAAATGGATTGGAGCCTCTTGCTCCTCCGCCCTGATGGAAAAAGAATGAAAATACAGTTTACAGGGCTTGCAAAGATGTGGTTTCATGCCTGGTCTTTGGTGTGTTCAATGCCAGATTTTATAAGCATTTTGGTATTTACGCATCGGGTATAATAAAACAACTTATTGAGTTGCGCGAAACTGGATGGCTACCCATTCACATTGCCCTTAATATGACCTCTCGTATCATTCCAGGGTGAGATCCAGATTCCCGCACTTTTGCGTCCATATCGAACGAACCTGTTCATTGAATAATCGTACACATCCATCAGGTTGTTTACCCTCCTCTATATGAGAAGGTAATGGTTTTACGAACGAGAGTGATCCCATGCACTGGACAATTCGAAGAAAAATACTCATCGGTTTTGGGTTAAGCTGGCTGGCGATGGTCATTGTGGGAACCGTCGCTTATCTCACCACGGTAAATCTCATAAGCTATGTCAACCAGACTCAGCATGCCCAAATTGTGCAGGATAACATTGACGACCTGTTAACGAATTTGGTAGACGCTGAAACAGGTCAACGCGGCTTCATCATCACCGGGGCGGATGAATTTCTTGAACCTTACAATTCCGCGCTGCCGAGAATTGAGGAAAGGTTACAGATGTTGCGAGGGCAAGCGGCCAGTGATGACCCTCATTCTCTCACACAGCAAGCACAATTGGATACGCTGGAGGGGTTAATTGCCCAACACCTGGAACTGCTTGCAACGACCATTCAAATCCGGCAGACGCAAGGGTACGATGCGGTTCAAGCCACGATCACTGCGGGTGAGAACAAGGCCATCATGGATGAAATCCGCACGCTGCTGGCTGAAATGGAGGAAGATGAAACAGAATACCTTAACCAGTCAGGGATTCAACTTCAGGCGAATGTCCAATTTGCGGTCGTTATTATCGGTTTAGGCACCCTGCTCACCTTGGGGACCGCCGTTGTTGGGGGGATCAGCCTCGCCAGCCGCATTGATAAGTCAACAAATGCGCTTGTTGTAGGGGTTAGAGAAATCGCGGCGGGGAACCTGGATTATAAATTTCCGGTCAGTTCCCATGATGAAATTGCAGAACTGACGGCAGCGTTCAATCAAATGGCCGGACGCCTGCAAATTGCCCAGACTGAATTGACACAAAGCAACACATTATTCCAAAGCCTGTTTGAATCCTCTCCAGAGGCCATCCTCGTCGTGAACAGACAGGGAAAAATCGAGCTCGCCAACGCACAGGTTGAAAAGGTTTTTGGTTATCCTCCGGTAGAGCTGCTGGGGATGGCTATCGAAAATTTATTGCCAGAGCGTTATCGAGTTCAACACGAACAGCATCGCGCGCATTATATGGAACATCCCTTTACCCGCTTGATGGGGAGTGGCCTGGAATTGTATGGACGACACCGGTCAGGAACCGAATTTCCAGTAGATGTGGTACTCAGCGCTTTGCCAAAGCCGGAAGCCAACCTGGTCCTATCGGCCGTGCGAGACATTACGGAGCGGGAACGAGCCGAAGCGGAACTCCACATTCGGGTAGAGCAGGTGCACGATCTCTATAACAACGCCCCCTGCGGCTATCACTCCCTGGATCAGGGTGGGGTTTTTGTAGCGATTAACGACACCGAACTCAAATGGCTTGGATATGAGCGGGAGGATGTCATTGGCAAGAAAAATATCGCTGATTTCCTGACGCCTTCCAGTCTGGAAACTTTTCAACAGAACTTTCCTCTATTCAAAGAACGTGGGGGGATCCGGGATGTAGAGCTTGATTTGATCTGCGCCAACGGTTCTATTCTGCCCGTGCTTGTCAGCGCGACCGCAGTCAAAGACGCCGAGGGCAACTTCATCATGAGTCGCTCGACATTGTTCGACATCACCGAATTGAAAAAAGCGCGCGAAACCTTGCAAAAAGTGAATGAAGAACTGGAGCAACGGGTTCAAGAACGCACTGCCGAGCTGGCCCGCTCTGAAAAGGAATTTCGAACGCTGGCAGAACATTCATTGGTGGGCATTTTCCGCACCACGGTGGACGGAAAGATTCTGTACATCAACGAAGCCCTCACAAAGATGCTAGGGTTTGCCTCCATCACCGAGTTAATGGAGGAGAATATTCTCGCCCACTATAAGAATACAGAAGACCGGGCGGCTTTGATTGACATTCTGAAGCAAACCGGGAGCAAAAAAAATCACGAAGTGGAACTTCTTACAAAAAACGGTGAACCACGGATTGTTTTAGAAAGTGTCAGTTTAGAAGGGGAAATTCTGTCCGGCATGTTGATTGACGTGACGGATCGCAAGCAGGCAGAGGAAAGTTTACGGAAAAGCCAGGAACAACTCCTCTCCCTTGTGAATGATGCCCCCGTCAGTATTGCCATGTTTGATCGAGAGATGCACTACATCGCGAGCAGCCGACGCTGGACGGTTGAGTATGGAAGAGGGTACGAGAACCTGACCGGGTTGTCACATTATTCAGTTCACCCTGATCTGCCCGAATATTGGAAGGAAGCCCATCGTAAAGGGTTGGCAGGCGAACCCTCCCATAACGATAACGACCTCTGGATTCAGGAAGACGGGACGAAAAACTGGCTGCGGTGGGCGATTGTTCCCTGGCATGATACAGATGGTGAAATCGGCGGCATCATCATTTCAGCAGAAGACATAACCGTGCCTAAACTAGCCGAACAGGCATTACGCGAAAGTGAAGAAAGGTTTCGCTCATTGTTCGAGAACATGATCAATGGATTCGCCTATTGCCGGATGCTATATGAAAACGGCCAGCCCGATGATTTTATCTATCTGGATGTCAACGATGCCTTTGAAAAACTGACCGGACTGAAGGATGTGTCAGGAAAACGCGTTACGGAGGTGATACCGGGAATACGCGAATCCAATCCGGAATTATTCGAGATTTATGGAAGAGTAGCGCTTACCGGGAAAGCGGAGAAATTCGAAACCTATGTTCCCTTTTTGGGACAGGGAATATGGTTTTCGGTATCTGTGTATAGCCCCCAAAGGGAACACTTCGTCGCCGTATTTGAAACCATTACCGAGCGCAAACAGGCGGAGGAAGCTTTGCGTTTGAGCGAGAGCCGGTATCGCGCCTTGTTCGAGGACGTGCCGGTTGCCATTTGGGAGGAGGATTTCTCTCAAGTTAAAAAATATCTGGATTCTTTGAAAGAACAGGGAATCACCGATTTTCACACCTATTTTGCAACTCATCCTGAGGAAGTGGAGAAGTGTTCCAACATGATCCGGTTGTTGGATGTCAATAACACCGCATTGCAAATATATGGGGCGGGGAGTAAAGATGAGCTGCTCAAGAGTACAGCGCAAACGCTGAGCAAGGGGGAAAAAGATCATAATCACGAGGACTTCATCGCGATCGCCGAGGGGAAAACCAGCAATCTTTGGGAAGGCGCTGACGAAACTATGAGTGGTGAGCCAATCGAGATCAGTTTACATTGGTCCGTAGCGCCAAACCACGAGGAGGACTTTTCCAAAGTCATCGTCACCACCACGGATATTACCGAACGCAAGAGAGCCGAAAGGTCCATGCAAATCAAAGACGAGTTGCTTCGAATGACAGGTGAAATGGCGAAGGTGGGCGGTTGGGAGTTTGACACGGATACCATGAAAGGTACCTGGACGGATGAGGTCGCCAGGATCCACGATCTAGACCCTGAACAGGAAACAAACGTATCGTTGGGCCTCAACTTCTATTCGGGTGAGTCGCGGGGTAAAATCGAAAACGCGGTTAAGGACGTTGTTGCATTAGCCAAACCCTACGATTTGGAATTGGAGATGATCTCGGCCAAAGGGAACCATAAGTGGATAAGAACCATAGCATTACCCATTGTCGAAGGGGATAAAGTAGTTAAAGTCAGGGGAATCTTCCAGGACATCACTGAACGGAAGAAGGCGGAAGAAGAAATCCACCGTCTCAATACAGAATTGGAACAACGAGTAAAAATTCGGACGGCTCAACTGGCCCAGACGAATCTTGACTTGCAAGCGGAGATCGCCGAACGAGAGCAATTGGAGGTCCAGTTGCGCCAAAACGAAGCCCGTGCCCAGACCCTGGCAGATGTATCACGAACCCTTGCAGAAGCCAGATTGGATCACCAACCACTGTTCGAAATGATCGCGCGCCGGGTTTCGGAATTGTTAGGGGATAGCTGCAACTTAAGCTTAATCTCAAGAGATGGAAAATGGCTGGGGACCATCGCGCTTTACCATCCCGACAAAGAAGGGCTGGCTTTTATGAAGAGCATTGTGGACACGTCGCCGTACCCTGTCGGGCAAGGGCTTGCAGGGCAGGTAGCCAAAACTGGGGAACCTGTTCTCATTCCCATTGTGCCACTTGAACAGATTCTCCAGCAAATTAAACCCGAATTCCTGCCTTATGTAGATCGCTATGGGATTGCCAGCGTGTTGATCGTCCCAATGCGAGCGCGAGATCGGGTTATTGGCACCCTCGGCGTGTCGCGCGACCAACCTGGACGCCCTTATACCCCCGAAGATCAAACTTTTCTACAAGACCTGGCAGACCGTGCGGGCCTTGCGGTTGAAAACACCCGTTTGTTTATGGAAGCGATGGAAGCGCGGGAGGACGCTGACGAGGCCAACCTGGCCAAGAGCGAATTTCTCTCCCGAATGAGCCACGAATTGCGCACACCGCTCAATGCCATCCTGGGTTTTGCACAAATTTTAGGCATGGATGAGATGAGTAACCGGCAAAAAGGCAGCATCAACCACATCCTCCGCGCCGGGAAACATCTGTTGGGCCTGATCAATGAAGTGCTCGATATTACCCGTATCGAGGTTGGAAAATTATCGCTTTCACCCGAAGCCGTTCGGGTAAAAGATGTCGTTGAAGAGACAATCGAATTGGTTGAGGTGCAGGCATCCCGGCGCAATATTCAAGTTGAGACGTCATCGCTGTTTTCAGGGTATGTCAAAGCGGACCGGCAAAGACTCAAGCAAGTCCTTCTCAATTTGCTGACCAATGCCATCAAATACAATCGCGAGGAGGGCAAGGTTTTCGTGGATTGTGTCACCGTGCCAGGGGAACGACTCCAGATTCGCGTGCGTGACACTGGCCCAGGCATCTCGCCGGACAGGCAGAATCGTCTTTTTATCCCCTTTGAACGCCTGGGAGCCGAACAGACCAATGTCGAAGGCACTGGCCTGGGTCTCTCGCTCTCACGCCGGTTGGTGGAAGCGATGGGAGGAACGTTGAATGTAGAAAGCAAACCAGGTACTGGCAGCACTTTCTGGATAGCGTTGTCCATTGTAGAAAGCCCCATGGAACAGACCTATCACCCCGAAGATGGCATCATCCTATTCAAGCCCGGTTCTGACTATATACAGACGCATACCGTTTTATGTTTTGAAGACAATCTCTCCAGTATGCAACTGATCGAGCAAATCTTCAAGCACCGGCCATCCGTCAATCTGATGGCTTCGACCGATGGAAAGACGGGTCTGAAGGTAGCTCATGAAAAAACCCCGGATTTAATCCTGCTTGACTTGAATCTCCCTGATATTACCGGGTATCAGGTATTGCACCAGCTTAAGGCTGACCCACAAACCCGTAAAATCCCAGTGATCATTATCAGTGCGGATGCAACCCCAGGACAAATTCAGCGGCTTCTGGATGCTGGGGCACAAACGTATCTTATCAAACCCCTGGATGTCGGACAGTTTCTTCAGGCGGTAGATGAAATCCTTGAAGAGTC
>DATDOR010000325.1:0-18604 GCA_035293165.1 Anaerolineales bacterium
CGTTCTGCCGATCCTGCCCCATCCGCGACGGCGATGAGCAGCGTGCCGGTCTCCATCAATGTCCAGCGATGGGCATCCTGGCAAGGGGTGTTGTTTTTGACATGGGAGGTACCCGTGGCGGAGGCGGAGAGGATGTTCCACATGGGTGCGTATTGCGTATTTCGCATTGCGTATTACCTGACACAACGAAATACGCAATACGAAAACGCATTAGCTAGCCGTATCCACTTCAGCCCAGCCGACCGGTGGCAACGGAACCTGTTCACCCAGTTTGGAGTGGGCCACGGCAGAGAGGCTTTTCGAGAGCCACTGGAACAGTTCGCTAAATGCCAGGCCGCGCAGTTTGAGCGGGGGACGGTTGGGCGGGCAGAATTGGCTAAGGGTTTTGAGATCCGCCCCTTCGACGCCGATGCCGAAAAAGAGCAACCCCTTGCGGCTTTCTTCGAGTCGGGCTTGTTCGGCAGCGGATTGCCAGTGATCGGTCGGCTTGCCGTCAGTGATGAGGAACACCCAGGGCCGGAAGTAGTCGGCGCTGTTTTGTTTATAGATTTCCTTCCGCTGGCGGAGCAGGTCCAGCGCGCGGCGGGTGGCTTCGCCCATCGGGGTTCCTCCTTTGGCATTTAGCGTGGGAGGCTGGAAACCATCTACTGTGATAAACGCATGGGAAGCGTCGAAATTGTTAAGTTCGCCATCACCGGTGACATCCATCGCACGCGCTTCCCCCCCAAAGGTGACAACGGCGACTTCCACACGTAAGGAGGCGAGCGGGTCGGCTTTCAGTTCGCGGTCGAAGGCTTTGAGGGCTGCATTGAGTTCTTCGATGGGCGGGCCGTTCATCGAGCCGGAGGTATCGAGCAGAAGGACAACAGGGCAACGCGGTTCGGGATTATCGGCGAATTCAGTTTGATCGAGGAGGGAAGAAGACATGGGGGACTCCAAAGGAGGTGAAGAATTGAAATGGAGATATGGTGAAAAGGAGAGGCATAAATTTCAATACGTACTGTGTATTGCATCCTGGAAATTCAGTTCCTTATGCACTACGTCCAAGTATAACCGAACTTATGTGCGATGAATGTGCGATAAGATGATCAATTCTTGAGTCGTAACTGCTCAGGCTAAAGCAGAGAAACCTCCGAAAAAAAGGTGTGCGTGGGGTGTACACCCCACGCACACCTTTTTTTCGAGTAATTTCAGTCCTGGGGGAATTTCAACTCGCTCTGAAGCAAAAATAGCCGCTTGTATGCGGCTATTGGCGTTTATGTTCATCAAAACTACGGGCTGGGCGTTGAAACGGCTTCTCTGCTCCAACCAAAGCCGCGCCTTTCACTTAAGGCTCCTGCTTCTTCGTAGACTGGTAAGCCATCCTCATCTGTCCCGACTTGCCGGACGGTGCCAATTTGCCAGTAGATCACATGTACACCGGTCAAGGAAGAAAGGAAATTGGTTGGCATGATGAATTTGGTGTCCGTCACATAATCCACCAATCTGTTTTCCTCCCCACTCGTGGCATCTACGACAATCACGATGTAGGACTCATTTTCCCGTAGCGCGCCAACCGAAGCCCATTGTAAGGTGATTACATCACTGGACAGGGTAAATGCTGCCCCGTCCGCAGGAAGGAGCAGGCTGGGAGCAGGATATGGTGGGGCTGGAGTAGGGGTAGATGTCGGGCCACCCGTCAGCGAGACATCGCGCTCACAAAGGGGAATCGTCAACGGCAATCCCTCAAACACCACATCGCTGGATAAATTATTCCACCGGCGAATTGATTCCATCGGCACCTGATAATTAGCCGAAATGGTACTGAGTGTGTCGCCTGATTGTACGTTGTAAATCACCTTTTCACATTCTGCCGCATAGGCTTCCGTCGGGTTCAAGGTAGCGGATGGCAATGCAGTTGGTGTGGGCGTGGGATGTGGGATAAGCAGAACATCGCCGGAAAAGATGGTGCAGTTGGTGTCGAGATTATTGAGCGACACGATACTTTGCACGGAAATCTGAAAGAAAGCGGCAATGCTGATACATTGATCACCTTCCTGCACCACGTAACTGAGTGGAGTAGCAGTTGGTTCCGGGGTATTGGTTGGGGTCGGTGTTTCGGGCGTAGGAGTCAGCGTGGGACTGGAAGTCACCGTTGGGGTAGAGGTCTCTGTTGGTGGCACAACGATTTCCGGCTGCTGGCGGACGGTGAAAAAGACCAATCCTGCTCCTATCCCCAAAAAGATCACCACCAATGCCAGTGCAACCGGCAAACTGAGCGTCACTTCGGGCATCCGGTTACTCTGTACGACTGATTTGGCTTTATCCGTTCCTTTTTGTGTGAGGTCTGTCCCACAGACCAGGCATTTCGTTGCCCCCTCAGAAACCCGCGAACCGCAGGTCGGGCAAAGTTCGGTAGAGATTGTTTTTGTCATAGGCGTTTTTAGGGATGCTGTCCCAGCGCGGCGATTATACCACCGATGAAGAGAGCGTAAATAGCAGGGGGTTTGCGTGATATACTGCCTCATATGGCCCCTTACAGCCTCTATCTCCACATTCCCTTCTGCCGCCACCGGTGCGCGTATTGTGATTTTAATACCTACGCGGGGTTAGAGTCCCTGATCGGGAACTACACTCGCGCGCTATGCCGGGAAATCGAACATGCCGCAGAAGGCTTCCCAGCTCTCGCGGGGGTGCATACCCTGTTCTTTGGCGGCGGAACTCCATCGTTGCTGCCGCTGTTCGCGCTCGAACAGATTCTGACTACCCTTCGCGCGGGATTCGCCCTCACAGACGATGCCGAAATCACCCTGGAAGCCAATCCGGGTACAGTCTCCCTCGACTACCTGCGCGGTCTGCGGGCGTTAGGCATCAATCGTCTCTCGATGGGGATGCAGTCTGCCGATCCCAACGATTTACGCATCCTCGAACGGGAACACAACTTCTTCGATGTTGTGAATGCGGTCAAATGGGCACGCCAGGCTGGGTTTGAGAATCTCAACCTCGATCTAATCTTCGGCCTACCCTACCAATCTTTCGAAAGCTGGAAGCACACCCTCGATTTGGCCGTGGGGTTGCACCCCGATCATCTCTCCGTTTACAGCCTGATTCTCGAACACGGCACCCCGATGAACGCCTGGGTCGAACGCGGCCTGCTCCCCATGCCAGAAGACGACCTTGCCGCATCCATGTATGAGTGGACGATGGAACGCCTGCCCCAAGATGGATACGAGCAATATGAAATCTCCAACTGGGCGCGGCGGGACGCCTACGGGCAGGTGATGGCCTGCCATCATAATCTACAATACTGGTACAACCAGCCTTACCTGGGATTGGGTGCGGGCGCGCATGGCTTCGCAGGCGGGGTGCGGACGGCAAATGTGCGCGCGCCAAGGGCGTATATTGAGCGACTCACCTGCTCAGCTCAGCGAAAAAGCAAAAAAGAGAGAAAATTTCCGCGGACGCCTGCGACGGTGAATGTCACCCCGATTGACCGGATGACGGAGATGCAGGAGACGATGATGGTGGGGTTGCGGTTGGTGGAGGAAGGGGTCAGTGCAGAGGCGTTTGAGGCGCGGTTTGGGGAGAAGGCAGAGGCCGTTTTCGAGAAGGAGCTCAGAAAGCTCGTTGGAAATGGGTTATTGGAGTGGGCAGGGGAGCGCGTGAGGTTGACGAAACGCGGGAGGATGGTGGGGAATCAGGTGTTTATGCTGTTTGTTTGAATGAGGTTGAAGGCCGCAGGGTGAAAGTTACAGTTCAGCCGCTGCACACACTTCGCTCATATTGACTTCAAATCCGGCAGCAATGCAGATGTGCCCATAAGCAGCCTGTATTACTTCTTGTTGGCAAACACTGCTCTTCCATTATACCTGCCTTTTTAGGAGCATATCCGCCAACTCAACCAATGCTTCCCCTGCTTCTCCTTGCGGATTAGCATCTTCCAAATACTGTACCGCCTTTCCGGTCAAATCATCGGCCCTGTTTTGGGTGTACTCGCGTGCGCCTTCTGTTTCGAGTTGCGCGGCCAGCACGCCCGTTTCCCCTTCGTGAACTGGTCCTTGCGTCCAGCGCGCGGCAAATGCGCCGTTTTGTTGCAACCCGTACAACACTGGAATAGATTTCTTTCCAGCAACCAGGTCGCTCTCGGCGGATTTGCCAGTCAGGGCGGTGTCACCCCAAATGCCAAGCAAGTCGTCCTGTACCTGAAACGCCAGACCTAGATAGTGTCCAAACTCGCGGTATGCTGTCCGGGTTGTTTCGTCTGCTCCGGCAATCAGCGCACCCAGATCGGTGCAGGCGGCGATCAGCGCGGCGGTTTTACCCCCTATCATCCTCCAGTAATCGTCCAGGTTGACGGAGGGGTGGGTTTCAAAGGAGATGTCCAGGTATTGTCCTTGCGTGAGGTGGATGCAGGTGCGTTGCAGGACGTTGACCGCTTCGAGGGCAATTTCCAGGGAAGCGATTTTGCCCAGTTCGAGCATGGCAGTGTACGCCAGCGTGTATTCCGCATCCCCCGCGTTAATGGCCTGGGCAATCCCCCACTTCTTCCAGACAGTTGGGCGTCCCCGGCGGAGCGGGCTGTTGTCCTGAATGTCGTCGTGGATAAGCGAGAAATTGTGCAGGATTTCGACGGATGCAGCAGCGGGGAGGGGGATGTGCCAGTTGTCAGGTGTTGGGGTGTCAGAGAGAGCCGCGCCGTAACTCAGCAGAACAAGCAGAGGGCGGATACGTTTACCTTGTGCTTTTGGCCCTGCGCCTTCGCCTTCCCAACCCATATGGTAGGCGATCATGTGGTGCATTTCAGCAGTTTCAGAGGTTTTAACGAACGCGATGATGCGCTGCATTTCAGTTTCGATAAGGGGGAGGAGGTGGGAGGAGAGGGTGGAAAGTGACATTGGATATTAGATATTGGATATTTGCGATTATGAAGCACGCACTAGGTTTCACGTTTCACGTTCTTTTTCGTTGGCTTTCGTCTTATAAACGACTGCCACAACACTCGCCGCCAGTTGACTTCTTTCAAGTAATCGAGTTTGGACGGGAATCGCGAGGGGAGCAGGCCAAAGGTGCGCGGGACGGTGTCGAGGGGACAGGTGCGGTTGACGGCCAGGTAATCAATCCAGAAAACGGATACCGGCAAGACGGGGAACATCGTTTCGAGAAACAAGGTCAGCCCACGCAAATAAGGTGGACGAACGGAGGCGAGCCTTTTTTCAATCCCCAGCGTGGTCATGATGGCGTTGACACTTTGGCGGAAGGTAATGTACTCCGGCCCACCGACTTCAAATGTTTGCTGCCGTGTACGTTCGTCTTCCAGTGCCCAAACCAGGCAGGTCGCCAGGTCCTCAACCCAGATGGGCTGAATCAACGAACGACCATCACCGGGAATCAGAAAAACAAAGGGTGCGGCGTGGAGAAGCGTGGCAATTCCGCTTGTAAAGGTATCACCCGGCCCAAAAACGGGTGCGGTACGAATAATCGTAAAGTCTAAACCACTGCGGCGGACATGTTCTTCTGCGATGCCTTTGGTTTTTAGCACGGGGTAGGCAGAAGACCGGTCTGCGCCCAAATGGCTGAGAGTGAAAAGGCGATCTACCCCGGTTTCGGCAGCAGCCTGGACAACAGCGAGCGTGCCTTGAATGTCCACTTCGAGGAGTTTCGCGTGCGGGCCGAGCCGTTCCGTCCCGGCGAGATGATAGACCGCATCCACTCCGGCCATCGCCGCCCGTAACCCGCGTGGGTCGTTCAAACTGCTGACAGCGATTTCGACCGAGATTCCATGAGGCAAGTTGGGTGAATCCGGGGAGGGGCGGATCAACATCCGCACGGGATAGCCCGCTTCGACAAGTTGGCGGGTAAGCGTCTGGCCGATGAAGCCGGTGCCGCCGGTGATGAGGATCATAAAACGTAGAGCGTGGAGCTTGAAACGTAAAAAGCCGACAATAGCGTTCTATATTCTACGTTTTACGTTATCAAATCTCCCAACTCGAATGAATTTCCGGGAAATAGACTTCATCCATCCCATTCCCCTTCAAAATCTCCATCAGTGGCGCGGCACCGCGTTCTTCGCCGTGGACGAGGAAAACTTTCTTGACCTGATCTTTGACGGCCAGTGCATAATCCCGGAGCAGGTATTGCCCCGCGTGGGCGGAGAAGCCGCCTATCGTGGCAACTTCGCACCTGCGGATGTAGGATTCGCCGTAGATTTTGATTCGTTCTTCCCGGTCGGCAATGCGGCGGCCCAGCGTGTCGGGGGCTTGCCAGGAGCAAATCAGTACGGTGTTCCGACGGTCTTCGACATTGTTTTTCAAGTGATGGAGCACTCGACCGGTTTCGGCCATCCCCGATGCGGAGATGATGATCATGGGTTCTTTGCGGTTGTTAAGGGCTTTGGATTCCTCGACGGAGCGGATGTAGGTGAGCAAATCAAACCCGAGCGCAGCATGATGCTCGTCGGAGGCGATGAATTCTTGCGTCTCTTCGTCGAAACATTCGAGGTGTTGGCGGAAAATGTCGGTGATGTTGACGGCGAGCGGGCTGTCCACGTAGACCGGGATGCGCGGCAGTTCGCCATCGTCTATCATCTGGTGCAGGCAGTAAACCAGTTCCTGGGTACGTCCAACCGCAAAGGCTGGGATGATGACTTTACCCCCGCGCTCGACTGTGCGTTTCACTACTTTTTGCAATTCGTCGTAACTTTCTTCCGGGTCGCGGTGGGGTTTGTCGCCATAGGTACATTCCATGAGCAGGTAATCCGCGCTGTCCGGCAAGACGGGATCGCGGAGCAGTGGCTTGTCAAACCGCCCAATATCGCCGGAAAACCAAAGGCGCGTCTTTTTTTCGCGCTCTTCGATGTCTAACACAATCGCCGCCGAGCCGAGAATGTGCCCGGCTTCAACGAACCGCGCCGCCACGCCGGGAATGGGTTCAAATGCAGTGTCGTAATCCACCCCGCGCAAGTGTCCGGCTGCGTCTGCGGCATCTTCCATCGTGTAGAGCGGTTCAATGGGTTCCTCGCCGCGCCGGGTGCGTTTCTTGTTCACATACCCTGCGTCATGTTCCTGGATTTTCCCGGAATCGCGCATCATTGCATCGGAGAGATGGGCGGTTGCACGCGTGGCATATACTGTGCCCTCATACCCGCTCTTGACCAGATTGGGCAGGTTGCCAACATGATCAATGTGCGCGTGGGAGAGCAGCATAGCATCCAGTTCGCGCGGGGAGAACTCGAAATTTTTGTTGATTTCGTACGACAACTTACGCGAACCCTGGTACAGGCCGCAATCCATTAAGAGCCTTTTTCCGTTGATTTCGAGCAGATGTTGGGAGCCGGTGACAGTTTGGGCTGCACCGTGGAAGTAGATTTTCATCAGTTCATTCTTTCGAGGACATGTAGAATTTGTTTACGAAACTGTTCATACCGCCAGGGGATATCATCCATGAGCGGAAGGAGAGCAGCTTCGTCGGGTGGGTTGTGACGGGCGATTTTTGAAACGTGTTCGCGAGGGAGAACGACGTCAGACTCGACACCGAGTGAGCGGGCGCGGTGCTTACGCCAGTCGGATAACGCCTCCATCCGGTTGAGGAAATCTTCGTCCGGGCGGGGGTGGGTGGGCGGGTATAGGGGTGGAGCAGCCGCCCCGCGTGAAATTGCAGCGAGCACCCCCGGACCGAACCGGTGAATCTGCCGGTCGGTCATTCCCGCTCGTTGGAGTTCGGCTCTATCCAGAGGCAGACGCTGTGCCAGGGTCACGAGCAGATGGTCATTCATCACTTTAAAGACAGGCCGGTCTAATTTTTCTGCCATTTCTTCCCGCCAGAAGCAAAGTTCTTGCAACACTGCCGCCTCTTTGGGAGTCAAATCCCGCGCGCCGTTGATGCGCCAGACCCAATCTTCCTTCGGGGTGGGTTCACGGCCATTGATTTGGCACAGGCGGGTGAAATCTTCTTTGGCGAGAGGCCAGCGTTTCTTTCGTTGCAATTGTTCGCGGAGGTGGTTGCGGAGGGGGATGAGGTAATGGGTGTCGAGTTGGGCGTAGACGCGGAGGTAAGATGGGAGCGGGCGCTGGCCCCAATTGGCGCGCTGGTATTTTTTGTCTAGGACGACGTGAAATTCCTCTTCCAGCATCGAACCCAGCCCAACTTTTTTGCGTCCCAAAATACGAGCGGCAAACATAGTGTCGAAGACGTTAGCGAAAGTGAAGTCGAAGTCTCGCTTGAGGCAGATCAGGTCGTACTCCGCGGCGTGGAAGATTTTTTCGTGTTTGGGGTCGGCAAAGAGCGGGGCGAGGGGAGAGAGGTCATCGAGGGAAAGGGGATCAACGAGGAAGTCACTCTCGGGGATGGAAAATTGGATGAGACAGACCTGTTCCTGGTAGGCGTGCAGGCTGTTGGACTCGGTGTCCACGGCGATAAGGGGTTCGGCGCTGAGTTTGTCTGCCAGGGCGCGGAGTTGGGCAGTGCGGGTGAGAAGATTGGGGGCGAGGAGGTCGGGTTGAGACACGGAGGGTATTATAGCACGTTGATAAAGCGGAAAAAAAAGACCTGACAGAGTTATCCTTGTCAGGTCTGATTGATTATCTTAAGGGGATAATTAAAACAACATTGACTTCGCGGCCCATTCCAATAACGGACTGGCAAAGAACATCAACACTACCGTGCAAAACGCAGAGGCCATCGCCGTGATACCGAGCCAGCGTTCGCGGTATACGGTTGGCTGGCCATCCTGCATGTACATGATAACGACGATCCGCAAGTAGTAGTATGCGGAAATCAGGGAAGTCAGCACGCCGATAACGGCCAGGCCTACAAAACCGCCTTCGAGGGCCGTGCGGAACAGGAAGAGTTTGCCTGCAAATCCGAGCGTGGGCGGCAGGCCGATGAACGAGAGCATGAAAATCGTCATCGCTACGGCAAGGCCAGGGGAGCGACGCCCTAAACCTGCGTAATCGTCTAACATCAGCCCTTTCCGCAGGCCGTCTTCGCCATCTTCGGCATTTTCCAGAGTCATCACGACGGCCCAAATTCCAAAACTCGTAATCGCAAAACTGAGCAGGTAGAACAACCCGGCGGCAATCGAATCTCCGGCAACATTTTTCTGGGCAAAGGGCACAAGGGCCATCAAAATATACCCGGCGTGGGCGATACTGGAGTAAGCCAGCATGCGTTTGATATTCTGTTGGGAAATTGCCAGGACGTTGCCAACGATCATCGTCACTGCCGCGACACCCCAAAGCACCGGGGTCAAGTCGTCAATCAAGGTATAGTGAGTTCCAAAGGCAGAGACAAAAATCCGCAGGAGGGCAGCAAACCCTCCCACTTTCGCACCCACCGCCATGAACGCGGTCACGCTCGAGGGTGCACCCTGGTACACGTCTGGCGTCCACATGTGGAAGGGCACCGCGCCGACTTTGAAGCCTAACCCAACCAGGATCAGTGCTGCTCCGATGGTCAGCATGGAGGGGTCGAATGCCCCACCTTCTACCGCTGCCACAATCCCTTGCAGAGAAGTCATCGCCGTTGAACCGTAGGCAAGCGCAATACCATACACGACAAACCCGGACGCGAAAGCACCGAGCAGGAAATACTTCAATGCGGATTCTTCGGAGTCCAATCGGGGGCGGGCGAACCCCGCCAGGATGTAAAGCGGGATCGAGAGCAGTTCCAGCGCCAGGAAGACGACTATCAAGTCAGCGGCATAGGCCATCAACACCATCCCGCTGATCGAAAAGAGCATCAGCGTGTAATACTCCCCGCGTTCGATGCCCATCCGCTTCAGGTAATCATACGACAGGGCAATCCCCAAGATTCCGCTGGCGAGGACAATGATGCTGAGAAACGACGCGAACCCGTCCGCGGAAATCATCCCCCCGAAGGTTAACCCCCCGGCGGGTAGGATCGCCGTTAAAATGAGCGTGATCGCCAACCCCAGTGCGGACAGGATCGCTGTCCACGTTTTGCGCAGGCCGGGGATGAACAAATCCACGAGTAACAGAACACTGGCCCATACGGACAGGAACAGGAGAGGGAGGACAGATAATAAGTCAGCAGAGTTCATCTCAGGCCGCTTCCTTTACATCTTGAAGTCGTTCGACCAACCACAAGTTTACGAGAGTTTCTGGAGATACACCGCGAGTATGCGCCTGCTCTTCTATCTGAGAATATACGTCTGGATCAAGGGTTACACGCCTTCTGCGTTGCGCCCGCACTTCAAATTCAACTTCATGGGTTTGATCCCAATAATCTGCAAGGCTATGTGTATCCCAAAATTCGGCAATCTCTTCCAGCGTTTTTGCTTTTGAAATGCTGGTGAGTTGAGTTTCCTTATTTTCGTTCATAGAGTCTTCGCTCACTTTTGTCCATATCTCTTGCACTCAAAATTAAGGCAATATTTTGTGGCTTTTTGATAAAAAATACAATGACATATCTTCCTGCATCAGTTTGCCCGGCTGCTGAGTACACATCTTCACCAGGACTATTTCCTTTTTCGACAAAGCGAAAGCGGGGATTATTGAAGAAAACTTCTTCGACTTCATCTTGTGCCATTTGGTGTTTGAAAGTCAGTTTTTCGATAATATCAGGCAACCAGATGAAATCGTCAATGTACATTGAGCTAATTACTCCTCTGTCGAGGTCTGCTGATCGTCAGCGGCTTCATCCTCTGCAACGGCTTCTTCTTCCGTTTGCTGCTCGTAAAAAGCCAGAACCTTTCGAACTCTTTCCTCATCCCAACTAGCAGGGAACTTATTCCTTTGCTTCATTCTGCCTTATATCCTAGTGCATCACCACAGCCGCCGTTTGCAGTGCCGCCACCAGCTTTTCCACCGCCGGAGCCATCAACGTGAAAAACGGCTTGGGGTACAGGCCAATCCAGAAAATGAAGACCAGGATAGGAGCCAACGTGAAAATCTCGCGCCAGTTTAGATCAAGCAATTTCTTGTTTTCTTCGTGCGTTACCGGGCCGAGGAATAGTTTCTGGAACATGTACAAGATGTAGATGGCTGCCAGAATAACGCCCGCGGCCGCGAACCCGGTCATCACACCGGGATGCAAAACGCTGTTGCCAATTTGCGTGGCTAATGCATCCGAGCCAAACGCGCCGAGAAGGATGGTGAACTCACCCACAAACCCGTTCAACCCGGGCAGTCCCATCGAGGACAAGGAGACGATTAGAGTAAGCACAGCATATACCGGCATTACCGTCCACAGTCCACCGAACGCATCCATGTCACGGGTGTGACGGCGTTCGTAAATCATCCCAACGAGCAAGAACAATGCACCGGTGCTTAGACCGTGATTGACCATTTGCAAAATACCGCCCTGAATACCCTGCGTATTAAGCGCAAACAAGCCGAGCATCACAAAGCCCAAGTGGCTGACAGAGGAGTAGGCGACCAATTTCTTGACATCTTTCTGCGCGAACGAAACTGCCGCCCCATACAGGATGCCGATTACCGCCAGCAACCCCATCGTTGGCGCAAGCCGGACAGCTGCTTCTGGGAAAAGAGGCAAGTTGAAGCGTACAAAACCGTAAGTCCCCATCTTCAGCAGGACACCCGCCAGGATGACCGAACCAGCGGTGGGGGCTTCAACGTGGGCGTCGGGGAGCCAGGAATGGAGCGGCCACATCGGGACTTTGATCGCAAAGGCCGCCGCAAACGCCAGGAACAGCCAGGTTTGTACATCTGCCGGAATATTCCCTCGAGCAATCAGGTCAGGAAGGTAGAACGTGCCACCCTCGATACCCAACCACAAAATCGCTAGCAGCATCAGGATCGAACCCGCCATCGTATACAGGAAGAATTTGACCGCCGCGTAGCGCCGCCGGGGGCCGCCCCAAATCCCTATCAGGAAGTACATCGGAACAAGGGTGAATTCCCAGAAAATGTAGAACAGGAACAGGTCTTGAGCCACGAACACACCCGTCATACCTACTTCCAGCATCAGGAAAAAGATCATGAAATCCTTGACCCGGTCTTCAACCGCCGTCCAGGTGGACAGGATCGAAATCGGGGTCAGAAGGGTGGTCAACAGGATGAGCAGGATGCTCAACCCGTCAATGCCCATTGCGTAGGTGATATTCCACCCGGCCACTTGAATCCAGTTTTCATGCACCACGCCTTGTAAATTCGGGTTAGAGGCGTCAAACTGCAGCAAGACCACAATCGAGATCACGAACGTCACTAACGAAGTGAGCAGAGCCGTCCAACGGATGGCGCTTTTATTTTCCTGATTGATAAACAACAGGATCAGCACCCCAACGAGGGGAAAAAAGGTAACTAACGATGTCAGCAAAGGGTCCATAGAAATCCTCAGACTGTAAAATGTCTTATCGAAGTACGACGTAACCTAAAATAATCACAACACCCATGAAAACCATGAGCGCATAATTCCGGGCAAAACCACTCTGCACCCGGCTTAACTGGCGTGAGAGCCCGCTGATGGCCTCTGCAAGCCAGTACGAAACCCGATCCACAAAACCCAGGTCAATCGGGTCGGCAAGCAGGCGGGCCATGCCCTGGAACCCGGCGGCGATAACGGAGTCGTGGAACCAGTCATGCCAGAAGTCCCAGTCAATCTTATCAGCCAGGAAGGCAGACAGTCGGGTGTACGGGCGGATGATGATAAGCCCGTAGAGTTCATCCACCCACCATTTGGCGTTCATGCCGACGAAGATCGGGCCGAGCAAACGCCGGAGGGGGTCGGTCTCCTCGGTCGAGGCCAGGGGTTTGCGACCATAAAAAAACCATGCAATAGCAATGGCTAACAAGGCCAGACCTGTGGAGATCGCTGCAACCTGAATTTCAAACTCTCCAGCATGGGCAGCGTGACCCAAAGTCCGTTCTAGCCAGCGTGCGAAGGTGTGAAGGCTGGGCAAATTCAACGCCCCACCGAAGAGGGAAAGAAAAGCCAATACCATGAGCGGTACAGTGATCAGCGCAGGGCTTTCCTTTGCGTGTTCCGCCGCTTCCGTGCGGGGTTTCCCGAAGAAAACCATCCAGATTTGCCGTCCCATGTAAAAAGCGGTGAGGAAGGCGGCAGCGGTCAACAGCCAGTAAACGAGTGGAAACTCGTGGCTCGCGTCGGCGAGAATTTCGTCCTTCGACCAGAAACCGGCAAAAGGTGGAATGCCTGCCAGGGCGAGCGTCCCGGTCAGGTATACCCAAAACGTGGTGGGCATAATCTTCCACAGCCCACCCATGTTTCGCATATCTTGCGGATCGAATGGAGCGTGGTGATCGCCATGATCATCGTGATGCGTTTCATGGTGCTGTCCGTGAGCTTCATCACCGTGTTGCCCGTGTGGCGCGTCCCCGACGGGCGCATCGCCCGTACTTTCGAGCGGATGATAGCCTCGTTCGAGACCTAAAATCACCGAACCGGAACTAAGGAACAACAAAGCTTTGAAGAATGCGTGGGTCACGAGATGGAACATCCCGGCGACAAACGCTCCCATGCCAACGGCAGCAACCATAAAACCAAGCTGGCTGACTGTCGAATACGCCAGGACTTTTTTGATGTCATATTGCCCAACGGCAATTGTCGCGGCGAACAGGGCCGTCAACCCGCCGACGGTGGCAACAATCGTCTGGGCCAGATGAGACGCTTCAAAAATGGGATACGACCGGGTAACGAGATACACTCCAGCCGTGACCATCGTCGCCGCGTGAATGAGGGCGGAGACAGGAGTCGGGCCGGCCATTGCGTCCGGGAGCCAGACGTACAGCGGGATTTGGGCGGATTTCCCGGCCACACCAAACAGCATAAAAATGCCAATTGTCGGGATGACCCAGGCAGGGACTTCCGCAGCCATTTCTTCGACAGCGTGGAAAACTTCGTGAAACTCCAGCGAGCCGAAGTACCAAAACGTCAGGAACATGGCAATTAAAAAGCCGAAATCGCCGACGCGGTTGGTGATGAAGGCTTTGTTACCTGCTGTTGAGTTTTTCAAGCCAATTGTGGCGTCTGGGTTTCGGTTGAACCAAAATCCGATCAGTAGATAAGAGCACAGGCCAACCCCTTCCCATCCGACGAAGAGCATTAAGTAGCTGCTGCCGCCGACCAAAGTCATCATGAAGGCGATGAACAGGTTCAGATAAACGAAAAAGCGGGTGTAGCTGGCCGCGCTATTTGGGCTGTCTTCCTTATAACGCACGTCGTACCACATGTAGCCTGTGGCGTAAACATGGATCAGAGTCCCCACCCCGGAGACAACCAGCATCATCGTTACTGACAGGGTGTCCACATTGAACGCCCACCGGACGTGCAGTTCCCCAACCGTGAGCCAATCCGCAACGGGGACGACCATCCCTTCGGGGTGGCCCTGAAGGGAAACCGCGAGCAAAACCGAGACCACAAATGCCGCGAACGCCGCCAGACTGGCAACTGAACCGACAAATCGCTCCCCTAACCTGCGCCCAAACACAATGTTCAACAGGAGGCCGATGACCGGGAAAAAGACCACCCAGGGGGCAAGAGAGAAAAATTCGGGGCCAGATGGTTCGGCAAATAGCATAAGACCTACCCTTTGAGTTGGTGCATATCGTCAATGTTGATCGTCCCGCGCGAACGGAATATCGCAACGATCAATGCCAGCCCGACAGCCACTTCTGCCGCCGCGACCGCCATGACAAAAAAGACAAAGATTTGCCCGCCCAATTCCTGGTGAACCTGGGCAAAGGCAATGAACAACAAATTCGCCGAGTTGAGCATCAACTCGACCGACATAAAAATCACAATCGCATTCCGGCGGGTTAGCACACCTAATGCGCCGATTGTGAACAGGATTGCAGATAAACCGACGTAGTTTTCGACTGGAACCATTCCATCACTCCAATGCCCAAAGGGCTTCTAATCGCCCTTGATTTTTCCCGCTTTCGTCAAGACGATTGCACCAACCATCGCAACGAGCAGCAGGACAGAAGTCACTTCAAAGGGAAGTAAATATTGATTGAACAATACCAGCCCAATCGCTTCCGGGCCGCCGAAATCGCTGCCGATGAAAGATTGGGTAACCGCATCCGAAACACCGCGCAGGCCAATCTGGTATGCGCCCACGCCGGCCAGCAAGATCGCCAGCAGCCAGGAAAATGGTTTTTGCCAGACCAGGGTATCCTCCCCGGCCAGTCTTTCTGTTCCGAGAAGCATGATGACGAACAGGAACAACACCATGATCGCCCCGGCATACACCGTCACCTGCGACATCGCGATAAACGGCGCGCCGAGAATCAAATAAAATACCGCCACCGTTGCAAAATTCAAAATCAGGAACAGTGCGGAATAGATCGTATTTTTGCTAAACAGCATCCCTAGCGCCGCCCCAATCGCAACGAGGGCGAGGATGTAAAAGGTAATGAGGTTTCCGTCCATTTGGTAATCTCTAATCTCTTGGGTTTTCCATCTCCGGTACAGATCGTGTAAATACACCCGGTTCCACTTTCTGTGGCGTGGGTCTGCCGCCGGGTTTCAAGGGAACGAGTAACATCTCTTTCGTGTAAATCGCATCTTTGCGGTCGGTAAAGGACAACTCGTAGTTATCGCCCAAGACAATTGCTTCAGTCGGACAGGCATCTTCACAATAACCGCAGAAGATACAGCGCAGCATGTTGATTTCATACGTACTGGCATACCGCTCACCGGGTGAGAACCGTTTCTCGTCGGTGTTCTCTGCCGACTCCACAAAAATCGCATCCGCCGGGCAGGCCGCCGAACACAGGGAACAACCAATGCACCGTTCCAGCCCATTGTCATAACGCTGCAACACATGGCGTCCCTTAAAGCGCGTCCTTACAGGGCGCTTCACTTCCGGGTACGCGTATGTGATCGGTTTATCGAACATGGAACGAAACGTCGTCCACATGCCAATTGCAATTGCTTTGATTTCATCTATTCCAGTCAAAGCTCGTCCTCCGAAACTAGCCTAGCGCCACCACGACAAGCGCCGTGATAATAACATTCACCAGCGCGGCGGGCAGTAAAACTTTCCAGCCAAACGTCATCAGCCGGTCATAGCGGATGCGGGGGAGCGTGGCACGGATCCAAATCATCAAACCTAAACCAGCCAAAATCTTGACAAATAAATACAACGGTCCAAGTGCAGGAACTGCATCCACGAACGGCCCGCGGAAACCGCCAAAGAACAGGCATGACCCAATCGCGCTTACTGCCGCCATCTTGATGTACTCGGCCATGAAGAACAGAGAGAACTTCATCCCGGAATATTCTGTGTGATACCCGGCAGTCAACTCCTGCTCGGCTTCGGGAATGTCGAACGGAGCACGGTTGACTTCAGCCAGGGCTGCGATCAGGAAAATCAACGCACCCAATGGCTGGTAAACGACAAACCAAAGCCCTCTTTGTGCCTCGATAATGTTACCCAGGCTCATCGAACCAGCGATCATGATCGGCCCGACGAACGACAGCCCCAGTGCAAGCTCATAGCTCACCATCTGCGCCGCCGACCGCAGCCCGCCCATCATTGCATACTTATTGTTCGACGCCCACCCCGCAAGCGTAATCCCATACACGGCAATCGAGGCCACCGACATAATGTACAGTGCGCCCACATTCACATCCGAAATCCCTAAAAACACGTCCTGACCAAACATCTGAACCGTCGTCCCCCAGGGCACGACCGCCATAATCACGATCGAAGGGATCACCGTAATGATCGGGGCCAGCACGAACAAAAACTTATCCGCCTTCTCCGGGATCAGCTCTTCCTTAAAAATCAGCTTCAAACCGTCCGCCGCAGGTTGCAGCCAGCCCCCCGGCCCTACCCGGTTCGGCCCGATGCGAATCTGAATCTTCGCCAGCAGTTTGCGCTCATAAAACGTCGTATACGCAAACCCCGTCACCAGCGCAAAAGTGAGAATTGCACCCTTTACAATCCATTGAATAATCAACGCACTATCCATTTACGCCTTCTCCACTTTTACAGCCACCGGGCTATCCACCGCCATCCCCAAACTCCGGGGAACCAGCACAAACCCTTCCGGCATCGTGCCATCACAATCAACCATTGCCTCATAGTTCATTGTCTCATAGTTCATTGCCTCATTGTTCATTGCCTCATTGTTCATTGTCTCATTGTTCATTGAAATCCGCACCCTCATCCCCTTCGACAACATCAACTTTTGTGCATCATCTGGATGGAAAATGACGGACGGGGCGGACAAATGCGAACCAAGCATCGTTGATCGGGCAATGATCGTGCCCCGATCATACAACCGGGTGACCGGAACCGCGACCAGACCAGTGTCGCCGGAAACCCCGGATGGGGCAATTGCCTCACGCGTCTGCCGGTTGAGTTCGCGTTCGTCTTCCGAACGACCGAAACCAGCAGACGCCAACTGCACCCCCAATCCCTGCCAGTTCTCATACGTCGTCCCGCCATAGTACATATCCCCACGCCCAACAATCGGCCACTGCTCCTCAACTTGTGCCAGATGAATGAACGTCAACCCGGCATATTCGGGAGCCACCTCGCCAATCTTCGCAAACACACGGGGGGCAAAACGTCCTTCGAGTTCCAACCCCACACGGAGCGCAATCTGGGCTGTGATCGTGAAATCCGCACGGGTCTCGGGACGGGCAGGCACCGTCGTGTAAAACCGTTGAACGCGTCGTTCCCCAGATGTGTACGAGCCATCGCGTTCGACATACGCCTGCACGGGCAACACCACATCAGCCAGTTTCGCCGTCTCGGTCAGGAACAATTCCTGGACAATCATAAACTGCGGATTTTCCGAAGTGAGCAGGGAAGGATGATCGCCGTAAGGGTTCGAGGCGACTACAAACGCCACCTTTGCCCCCGATAAATCGGCTTTCAAATCATTCGACGGGCGGAAACCCAAATCCCACGCCCCCTGATCGTTCGCACGCGTGTGAACGGCGACAAGACCATTGTTGGTTTTGCCAACATGCCCACGTTCAATCAAAACATTGGCACAAGCCTGAGCCAGGGCAGTCGTCCCCTCCAGCCCCAAACCTTCGCTACCATAAAAGATCACCAAGTTCCCATCGTTCCCAAGCGTTCCCTTGAGTTCCGAAAGTGCCTTGAGTTCCTCTCCATACTTGTACCACACACTTTTTTTCGCCGCCCGATCCAATTTCGTCTCACGCGGGTTCGCGACGACGAGCGTGGCACCCCGTTCGGCAGCTTGCTTCACCCGCAGCCACCAAACCGGCGCTTCTTCTTCCAAGTCGCTGGCGATGACTAAAATTGTGTCACCCTGGCCGAGATCAGCCAGGTTCGAACCCTTGCTCAACCCGACCTGTGCGACCAAATCCCCACCCCCGACATAAGTGTCGAGCAGGGCTTTGCCACCTTGATGGTTTGCCAGGGCACGCAGGTTATACAGGTCTTCGTTCGAGAGGCGGCCACTTGCGAGAATAACCGTATCCGCCTCGGCCTGGGACAGTTTCTCCCCAATCAGATCGAGGGCTTCACCCCAGGTGGCAGGTGTCAATTCGCCATTCTTGCGGATCAGGGGTTGAGTCAAGCGATCTTCACTCTCGCTAAAATGGTAAGAGGAGAAACGGCCTTTGTCGCAAATCCAAATTTCGTTGACTTGCTCATTTTGGCGGGGCATCACCCGTTTGATCGCAAAGCCCCCACCGGATC
>DATDOR010000326.1:0-4731 GCA_035293165.1 Anaerolineales bacterium
CTTCACCAAAATAATCTTCTGGGAGATTCCTATGTCATCTGTCCAAACCTTTGCCGAAAGCGTGATCGCCAGCATCGAGAAGGTCATCGTTGGGAAACGGGCATCCGTCGAATTGGCGGTTGCCAGTTTGTTGTGTCAGGGTCATTTACTGATTGAAGATGTGCCTGGGGTGGGGAAAACGATGTTGGCAAGGAGCATCGCCCGTTCGCTGGGATGCTCGTTCAGCCGCATCCAATTTACCCCTGATATGCTCCCCAGTGATGTTACGGGGGTTTCGATTTACAACCAGGAAAGCAAAAAATTTGAATTCCGGCCCGGCCCGGTCATGGCGCAGATTGTCCTATCGGATGAAATCAATCGCGCGACGCCCAAAACCCAGGCTGCCTTGCTCGAAGCGATGCAGGAACGGCAGGTAACGGTGGATGGGACAACGCATATTTTGCCAAAACCATTCATGGTGTTGGCAACCCAAAACCCTATCGAGTACGAAGGCACATTCCCCTTGCCCGAAGCGCAACTGGATCGCTTCTTGCTCCGAGTACGGTTGGGGTATCCTTCCCCGGCGGACGAAATCAACGTGTTGGAACGGCAGCAATACCGTCACCCGCTCGATGAGTTAAATCAACGGGTTTCTGTCGAAGATTTGACCGCCGCGCAGGAAAGTATCAAGGCGATTTATGCAGCTAAGGCCATCAAACAATACATTGTTGATTTGGTTAACCATACGCGTGCCCATGCAGAAGCCTATCTCGGTGCAAGCCCTCGCGGCAGCCTGGCCCTTTATCGTTCCGGCCAGGCGCGGGCGGCGATGGAAGGGCGGGATTTCGTGCTCCCGGATGATGTGAAAGCCCTGGCTGTTCCCGCACTCGCTCACCGTGTCATACTCAACCCGGCGGCCCGTCTGCGAGATGTCACAGCGGACGATATCATCCAGGAAATTCTCAACAACTTGCCTGTTCCCGGCGGCGATTTGCGCCCCACAAATTAATGGCGAACTCCTCCTTTCCAAAACTCGCTTCGACTCCAAAACTGTTTTCGACCTCATCTCAGCGTGTGGTCTGGGGGTTACTTGGACTGAGTCTGTTTGCACTTGCCATTACCGGAGCAGAAGTGTATTCCCGCCTCGCCTACGTGTGGGCAATTTTGTTGGCCGGAAACTGGATCTGGGCGTTTTTCTCTTTGCAGGGGATAAATATTATGCGCCGGCCACGGCTGCGTCGCGCCCATTTGGGTCAAATTTACGAAGAACGGTTTGAAATACAAAATTTGGGGCGTATCCCCCGTTTGTGGCTGGAAGTGCGTGATCTGTCCCCGCTCCCGGGTACGCGTGGGTCGCATGTGGTCACCCTGATTGGGGGCCGGCAGCGCCGGGCGTATCTGGCTCGCTCCCGGCTTATGCAGCGGGGAATCTTCTCACTGGGGCCGACGATCATCGCATCTGGTGATCCGTTTGGGATGTTCCCGGTTGAATATCAGATTCCTGTTGAAGACACGTTACTGGTTTACCCGTTAATGGTGGATGTGCAATCCTTCCCGAATCCGCCAGGCGTACTGACCGGGGGCGAAGCTTTGCACCAGCGCACGCATTATGTCACCCCCAATGCAGCCGGGGTACGTGAATACGCGCCGGGTGACTCGCTCAACCGGATTCACTGGCCCACGACCGTCCGGCGCGACAGGCTCATGGTCAAGGAATTTGAGCTGGACCCGCAAGCCGACATCTGGATTTTTGTGGATGCAGAGAAGACGGCGCATGCCTCAATGCCCTACTCTATCGCCGATTTGTCCAAAAACGTATTTTTACAAGAACAGTTGGAGGAAATCAAACTGCCTCCGGCTACGGAGGAATATGCAGCGAGTATTGCGGCTTCTTTGGGGCGGTTTTATTTGCGGAAACGACGCGCAGTAGGACTGGTCGTGAGCGGGCAAATGAGCACGGTGCTGCCCCCAGACCGGGGTGGCCGCCAATTGGGGAAGATACTGGAAGCTTTGGCGCTGTTTCGAGCAGAGGGAAGGTTGCCCTTGTCCGGGTTGTTGGAGGCGCAGGCAAGACACATCAGCCGGGGTAGTACGGTGGTGTTGATCACCCCAACCGTGCGCGAACAGTTTGCGTTAACCCTGGAGTATTTGACCCGGCGCGGGTTGCGCCCCATCGTCGTATTGATGGATGCTGAGACATTTGGAGGGCCGCCAGGATCGAGCTACCTCGCTCAAATGATCAAAAGCGTAGGCGTTCCGGTGCGGAAAGTGGAGAACGGGGGAGATATTCGGGAGGCGTTGGTTTCCAGGGTCTAGCTTGATAACTTTGGCGGTTCCTTGGGTTCGTAATCAATCACAAATAATCCCCGTAATGGTTCCCCGGTTGACTGGCGAGGATCGATCCCTTGCTCTGGATTGCTCAGGTCGAGAAAAATCTTAGGAACCTTTCCAGGATGATTGGGGTCGTACAGGGTCAGTTCAATCACTTTTTTATCGTCGTGCATATCATAATCAACCGCCAATACCTGGTGGTTGGAGGTGGGCATACTTTTTTCAACCCGAATGAGCGCGAGAACAACCGGTTTCCCCTTGTCTAAAGATGCTTTGAGTTGAGGCACTTCGTTTTTTGCGGTCCATTTTGCAACATCCAGATCGTCCTGCAAAGTCCAGGTGAAGACATTCTTAAGAGTGTCCAACGACAGGCTGTGAATTTGCCGGTCGCGCAGGTATTTGTACAGGCGAGTCTCGTCTTCCGGGGGTTCAATTACTTCTGGAATGGGCTTGTTCGCATAAAAATAATCAAGGGCAGCAAAACACATCCCACCGCATAAGCCATAAATGATGGGGTGGTCTTTCGTCAATTCATTGAAAACTTTCCAGTCGAATAAATCGGCCACGTCAAAGCGGTTAACGAATCGGAATCCGTGTTTAATCGGGTCAAATGCGCTCATTTTTACTCCTTTTTTATATCATCTCAATTTGATCATCGGCCACTTCCAAATCCGGCCAGTGGGTCTCCACCCAACGCACCACCTTTTGCAGTGACCGGTGTGTTTGTGCCTGATCACTGGTAACCAACGCACAGGCTAATACGGCCTTTTGCCAGGAATCCTGGTGGTTCATTTCGGCAACCGAGACATTGAATTCCCGGTGCAGGCGGGCGATGAGCGGTTTCAGACGGCTGCGTTTCTCTTTGAGTGACATACAGCCTGGGACAGAAAGGTGCAGGGTGAGGAGGCCGAGGGACATCGCTAATTGTTGATGGTTAATGGTCTATTGGTAATGGCTAATGGGGGATCAGGTAATTGAGTGATTGCTGATTTGGGATTTGCTGATTTGTTGGTTTGCCGATTTGCTGATTTGTTGGCTTGCTGATTTGGGGTTTGCTGATTCGCCGAATCGCTGACTCACAGTATAATTCCTCCTATGAAAAATTCAAGTAATTGGGTACTCATTATCGGTATTCTCCTGATCCTCGTAATCGGCATGTTTGCGGTGGTTAACACCGTTCGTAACATTATGGAACGCGCGCTCCAACCCGTTCAGGATACCACAGGCGCATTGGGTACGCAGGTCTCATCGGTTCTCAACCCAACCCCAACCGTGTTGGCCGACCCAATCACCATCATCCACGAAGTGCGTGCCCTCGCCCGGCTGGAAACGGTGCAGTATTCTGTGGAAAAAGTCATCACCGCCGAATCGGGACAGGGACTGTTTGGCACACTTTTTGGGGATAAGTTGCTCTTCGTCGCCCATGGTGTCGTCATCGCAGGGGTGGATTTGGAAAAACTTGGCCCCGAAGATATGTGGCTGGAAAACGGGGTGCTTTACGTCAAACTACCGGAACCGGAAATTTTTATCGCGACCCTGGACAATGACAAATCCTACGTTTACAACCGGGAAACGGGATTACTGACCAAAGGGGATGTCAACCTGGAAACGACCGCCCGGCAGGTGGCGGAGGATGCTGTTGCCGAGTCTGCGTTGGAGGATGGGATTCTCGGCCAGGCCGGACGAAACGCAGAAGCCTATTTTTCTATCCTGTTTCGGAATTTGGGCTATCCGGAAGTGATCTTTGTGGACGAAAAACCCGAATGACATTTCTTCAGGTTCTTCAGGAATCAGCGGGGAGGTGGCATTAATCACGGCAAATCCCAAAGAGCCTTTCTTCAATGTACTTCTCATTCTCATTCAGATTCTCCCTGTCCAATCGGGGTGGCTAAATTTTTCTTCCACCAGGGCACGTGCCCGATCCGTTTCCCATTCCGACAGTTCACTTTCCACAAATTCCAGATTTAAGGTTTGACCAAAGGAAACGGCCAGCGCATTCGCTGCCTGCTCCCATGTCACCTTTCTACCCAAGGCCGCTTCTACCGTCGTGGCGCGCGCCAGCAGACGAGTGGCTGCATCTTTCCGGGTTTCTTCATCCGGGAAAGCGAGAGCTTGCGTAATCCGCGCCAGATCGCCATACAATGGGAGCGAACCGTGCTGCAACACACCGATCTGCCGCCGGACCTGCGCGCTGCCGATCAACTTTTTTCCATCCACGGTAATTTCCCAGTTGGATGGGACTTCAAAACAAACCGGTCCTCTCAGGTTTGCGTCTTCTGGCAAGGTGTATTTTTCTTCGGTTTCTGCCGGGACTGCCAACCGGTGAAGGGCTTGAAGCAAGGCCTGTGCCAGGCGTTGGTAACTTTCTAATACACTCCCGGCCACACGGGCTTCGGTGTACGGCGCGCTGACGGAGTACGT
>DATDOR010000327.1:0-2508 GCA_035293165.1 Anaerolineales bacterium
CCGTGGCTGTGCTGGTGATCGCCTGCCCGTGTGCAATGGGGCTTGCCACCCCAACCGCAGTGATGGTCGGCACCGGCAAAGGCGCGGAACTGGGCATCCTGCTCAAATCCGGCGAAGCGCTGGAACGCGCGGGACGGATCAGTACAGTCGTATTGGACAAGACAGGGACGATTACGAAGGGACAACCGGCAGTGACGGATGTCGTGATCAGTAAAAAGTATTCAGTCGTCAGTAGCCAGTATACAATCGCCGGTGGACCAACACAACTGAACACTGAAAACCGGACACTGAACACGGATGAACTGCTCCGTCTGGCGGCATCCGTCGAGAAAGGCAGCGAACATCCACTCGGAGAAGCCATCGTCGCCGAGGCGGGGAACCGCGCCCTGGCTCTGTCTACGCCCGAAGGGTTCAAAGCCGAAGTCGGACACGGGGTCATGGCGCAGGTGGACGGGCACACGATCCGGATCGGCAACTTGCGGATGATGACGGCGAGCCATTTGCACTTGAACGGTTTGCAAACCGAAGTCGAACGCCTGCAAGCCGAAGCGAAAACCGCCATGCTGGTTTCCGTGGACGATCAGGTCGCGGGCATCATCGCCGTTGCGGATACGGTCAAAGATGGCTCCAAAGATGCGATTGCCCAACTTCACCAGATGGGCCTGCGCGTGGTGATGATCACGGGCGACAACCAGCAAACCGCCGAGGCAATTGCCCGTGAAGTCGGTGTGGATACCGTTCTCGCGGAAGTCCTGCCGGGCGATAAAGCGGCGGAAGTCAAAAAACTGCAAGAAGCAGGCGAGGTGGTGGCAATGGTCGGAGACGGCATCAACGACGCCCCTGCCCTTGCCCAGGCCGAAGTGGGTATTGCGATCGGGACAGGAACCGACGTGGCCATGGCCGCCGCCCCCGTCGTGCTGATCAGCGGCGATCTTCGCGGGGTTTCCCGCGCGATTGCACTCTCTCGCAAGACGTTAGGAACCATCAAACAAAATTTGTTCTGGGCGTTTTTCTACAACATAATCCTGATCCCGGCGGCGGCATTCGGTTTGCTCAACCCTATCCTGGCTGCGGGTGCGATGGCATTCAGCAGTGTGTTCGTGGTGAGCAACAGCCTTCGTCTGCGCGGGAGTAAAATATAGCCGTGCTATTGGTACACAGAAGGCACAGAAGTTCACAGAGGGGCACAGAAATTTGTTTGTCGTTTCCCTCTGTAAATTCTGTGTGATCTGTGTACAATCATCCGTATATGCCCCGTTACTTTACGCTCGAAGAAGCCAACACAGCCTTGAACGAGATCAAACCTCTCATCGAGGAAATTTTGACGATTCGCCAGCACATTCTGGATCAGCGGGAGGAGGTCTGGCCGGTGATCCAGCGTGCGGCAGGGAATGGGGGAAGCCAATCTGCCAGCAAACTGGCAATCGAGTTCGAGCGGGTAGATGCTCTCGTGCATCAAATCCAGGCGACTGGGGTGATCGTCAAAGACCTCAACATGGGGTTGTTAGATTTCCCCCATTTGAAGGAAGGGCGGGAAGTCTATTTGTGTTGGAAACATGGGGAAGAGGGAATCGCGTTTTGGCATGAGATCGAGGCGGGATATGCGGGGCGTCAGCCCATATAGATAAATGGAGAAAAGGGTATGGGGACGGGAACCCCCCACACACCTTTTTTTCGGGTCATTTCCACTTTGGGCTGTTACAACAGATCCATGAAACGGGCGTCTTCGGCGGTGAGGTGGGCGCGGGGGCGCCAGGCGAATTTGTACGCCCAGGGGTTGGGTACTCGTTCGAGGACATCGGCAGTGATTTCGCCGAGGATAGGGGCGAATTTGAAGCCGTGGCCGCTGCCCCCTGAGCAAACGAGTAATCCTTCCCGGTCGGGGTCATGGTCAATGTAGAAGTTGCCATCCCAGGTATCACAGTAGAGGCACAGGCGGGTACGGAGGAGGGGGGCATGGGCGACTTCCGGGAAAGTGGTGGCGAGGAAGGCGCGGAATTTTTCTTCGTCATCCGGGGCAACCTGACGCGGTTCATCGGGATGGATACGGCGCCCTGGGCCGTGGTTGGCGACTTTGAGGGTCCCGTCGGGTTGGGCGGGAAAGCCATACCAGCCTGTATTGGCAATATCAGCCGCCCAGACGGAAAAGTTCGGGGGACGAAAACGAGTTGGATCAGCAACTTGAAAATGGAAAACAGGTTGTCCGACCGCCCACATCCGCTCAGATAAGTGAGGGAGGAGGGCGGGAGTCCAGGCTCCAGCGGCGATGATGACATAACTGGCAGAAAACCGTTCCCCGCCGGTCGTTTCAATGCCGGAGACACGCGAGCCGGAATCCACCAAGCGGGCAAACGTCTTTCCCTCACAGAGTTGGACGCCGAACTTTTGGGCCTCATCGAGCAGGCGGGTGACGACGCGGCTGCTGTTCGCCCATCCCGCGCGAGGGTTGAGGTATCCGTCGGGATAATGGTCCCCTGCGAGGGACGGGAAGCGAGTGCGTAAGCGGCC